>JBBSJZ010000158.1:0-11035 GCA_038256795.1 Pirellulales bacterium
CGAATCGTTTCCAGCGGCACATCGGCGAGTAAGCGAGTTCCAGTGAACGAGGGCTTGTCGATTTGGACACTCGACCAATCCGTTTTGAACTTTTGCTCGCAGGCTTCGGCATACGGCGCAAGCTTCTGGTTGCGAGCTTGGAAGTTCGCGGCCAACTCGGCCTGAGTCGCCGTATTTTCGGCGACAAACGCGGCGCGTGTCTCATCGTTGAGCAGTTTCTCGACGACACCGACACTGCGGCTGGCATCGAGGACGTGGACCACCGGTGAATCGTAAGCGGGTGCGATCCTCACGGCCGTGTGTTTGGCGCTAGTCGTCGCACCGCCGACGAGCAGCGGCAACTTCATGCCGCGGCGTTTCATCTCCCGCGCGACGTGTGTCATCTCGTCAAGACTCGGAGTGATCAAACCACTCAAACCGATCATGTCGACGTTCTGCTTGATTGCCTCTTCGAGGATTTTCTCCGCACTGACCATCACACCGAGATCGATGACTTCGTAGTTGTTGCACTGCAGCACCACACCGACGATGTTCTTGCCGATATCGTGGACGTCACCCTTCACGGTCGCGATCAAAAACTTGCCACGGGCGGAGACGGTGCTGTCACCGCCAGCCTTCTTTTCCTCTTCCATGAAGGGTTCGAGGTAGGCGACGGCTTTCTTCATCACGCGGGCGCTCTTGACCACTTGCGGCAAGAACATTTTGCCTTGGCCGAAGAGATCGCCGACGACGGACATGCCGTCCATCAGCGGTCCCTCGATGACTTGCAAGCAACGATCGTATTGCTGGCGAGCTTCCTCGGCATCTTCGACGATGAACTTGTCGATGCCCTTGACGAGCGAGTGCTTGAGTCGCTCGGTGACGCTGCCTTCGCGCCACGTCAGATCCTCGCCCGACTTCTTGCTGCCGGGGCCGCCCTTGACGGACTCCGCGAATTCGAGCATCCGATCCGTCGCATCGGGACGACGGTTGAGCAGCACGTCTTCGCAATGCTCGAGCAAGTCCTTGGGGACTTCTTCGTACACTTCGAGTTGTCCGGCGTTGACGATGCCCATATCGAGGCCCGCGCGGATGGCGTGATACAGGAACGCGGAGTGCATCGCTTCGCGGACGCGATCGTTACCGCGGAAGCTGAAGCTGATGTTGCTCACGCCGCCGCTCGTCTTCGCACCGGGACATTCCTGCTTGATGCGGCGAACGGCATTGATGAAGTCGACGGCGTAGTTGTTGTGCTCTTCGATACCCGTGGCGACGGTAAGAATGTTGGGGTCGAAGATGATGTCTTCAGGCGGGAAGCCGATTTCTTCGGTGAGCAACTTGTAAGCTCGCTTGCAAATACGAACCTTGTTGTCTTCGTCCGCGGCTTGACCTGCTTCGTCGAACGCCATCACGACGGCGGCGGCGCCGTAGCGGCGAACCAACCGGGCACGGCGGAGGAATTCTTCTTCGCCGTCCTTGAGCGAGATCGAGTTGACGATCGCTTTGCCTTGGACGTTGCACAGACCGGCTTCGAGCACCTCCCACTTGCTGCTATCGATCATCACGGGGACCGACGCGGCCACGTCGTCGCCCGAAATCAATCGCAAGTAACGCGTCATCGCCTCGGCACCATCGAGCAGTGCATCGTCGAAGTTGATGTCGATGATCGTGGCGCCATTGGTGACTTGTTCGCGGGCGACTTCGACGGCTTCCTCGTACTTCTCGTCGCGGATCAGCCGCGCGAAAGCGCGGCTGCCCGTGACGTTGGTCCGCTCGCCGACCATCGTGAACGGAATCTCGGGCCGCATCACCATCGGCAATTGGCCGGACAACCGCGTGTAAACGGGGCCGTGCGATTCTTGCTTCGGCTTGAGTCCCTTCACACGCTCGGTCATCGCGCGGATGTGGTCGGGCGTCGTGCCACAGCAACCGCCGAGAATGTTGAGCCAGCCGTTGTCCGCGTACTCACCGACTTTCTCGGCCATCGCTTTGGGGCCCAGGTCGAATTGACCCATCTCGTTGGGCAGCCCCGCATTGGGGTGGCAGCTAATCGGGATCTCGGCGACGCGGGAGAGCTCTTCGATGTGCGGCCGCATCACGTCGGGGCCGAGGGCACAGTTCATGCCAACGCTGAGTAGTGGAAAGTGGTTGATTGCGGTCCAAAATGCTTCGACGCTTTGGGCGCTGACGAACGTGCGACCACCGTCCGCGAACGTGCCGCTGGCCATCACCGGAACTCGCTTGCCGCCACCGTCGAAGAACTCCGAGATCGCGAACAAGCACGCCTTGAGGTTGAGTGTGTCGATCGCGGTTTCAGGCAACAGGATGTCGACCCCGGCATTAACGAGCGAGGCAACCTGGGCACGGTAGCTGTCGACCATTTCGTGAAACGTGGTGTCACGGTGGGCCGGGTCGTCCTTGGTGCTGATCGCGAGTTGCCGCGTGGTCGGGCCGATCGAACCGGCGACAAAGCGAGGCTTGTCCGGCGTCCGCTCGGTCCATTCGTCAGCGGCCTGGCGAGCACAGGCGACGGCGGCGCGGTTGATTTCGTCAACGAGTTCGAGCGGTAAACCGAACTCGATCATGCCCACCGGCGAGGCTCCGAAGGAGTTGGTTTCGACGATATCCGCGCCAGCTTCGTAATATTGAGCGTGAATACCCGTGATTTTCTCGGGGTGCGTCAGACAGAGAATGTCCGAGAAATTCTTCAAATCCTTGTCGTGATCGGCGAATCGATCCCCTCGCACGGCGGCTTCGTCGAGCCCGAGTCGCTGGATCATCGTCCCCATCGCGCCGTCGAGCATCAAAATTCGCTCGCGAATGAGTTCGTAAATCTGCGATTCTGGCTGGCTAGAACGGAGCATGGCTTTGGCTAATGAACGGAATTTTCTGATGCGTAAGCGGACTATCTTCCTCGCAGTACTCACGATCGGCAAGGCGAAGCGACGGTTTTCCCGCCATTCGACCTTGCCTGATCGTTTTAGTTTAGCTATTCCGCAAAGAGCTAAAGATCGGCACAGTCGATACCGATGAAGACCGATGAACCGCTGCGTCGGTTCACACGCGCACGTTGCGTCGTCACTCGAAGCTAGTGTTCCCCTCGACCAGGATGAAACCATGACCGCATCGCCCCTGCGGCCACGCAGTCAAAACGCCGAGACCATGCCGAACCGTAGTGCCGTGTCGCTGCGATCGCTGCCGCCGACTCTGTTCAAACTGCGGAATCTGAACTCGCCAACGACCGCCGCTGTATCCAGCCAAAACGTTTCACCCGCCGCTGATTCCGCCAGCTCGAAGGGAGCGACACCAGACGTTGTAGCTGTAACCGCGACCCAGCATCGCATCGACACTCCGCAATCACCCGCAGCAGCGACGATTCGACGCGGCCTGATCTCACGACTTTCGAGCCAGACGCTTGTTCTTTTCATCATTTTGGGGATCGCGATCACGGGGATTGTTGTCGGTAACCGAGGTGGCGTGCCGGAGGAATCGATCGCCGTAACGACAACCGAGCCGAGCATCGACCTTCAAGCGACCGCGACGCCGACCGCGACGCCGACCGCGACGCTGGCCTCGACGTCGGATTCCATCGAGACGGTTCTGGCCAAGCCATTGCCCGCTGAAGACGCGGCGCTGTCGATCGATCCGTCGGACGCGATGCCGAGTGACGCATCGAATCACGCCAGCCTCGCCAGTGCCTCGATCGGGACTTCAGTCGCACCCGACTCCGTATCCAACGACGCGATACCGAGTCAAGCTTCGTTGGGATCGCCGACGGTAACCTCGAACAAAGCTGCGACGGAAACGGAGCCTGGCGAGACTCCACGAACGGGTCGTAGCGACGCCGATCACACCGCAGTCAAGCAGCGTTCCGGGATCCGACGTAGTCAGACGCGAACACCCGCAGGTGTCGATGATTGGAGTCGTTACCTGCCCTCGGTGGAGCCCTCCTTGGCTGAACCCGGAACGGTCGCCGCGACGAGCCAGACGCCTGAGAGCCCCATTGCCAGCTACCAGCAGTATCTCCAATCCATGTCACCCGGTACATCGTCGGTCACCGCTCCCGTCGGCTACACCGCCGACCCATCCCAGCGCTACGGTACGAATACGGTGGGCACTCAAGCCTCGTTGCCCACGTCATCCAGTCCCACGCAAAATCGCTAGGAAACATCATGAGTTCAATCGATCAAGCGTTCGTCAAAGCCTACGCGCGACGCCAGCTTTCCGATCATCGGCCAAGTGCTCCCGCTCAAGCGGTGGACGTCGCCGACGACGGCGTGGTTGTTGATCGCAGTGTCGCGGACACCGTTGCCGTTTGGATTGACCCGACTAACGACGTATCGCTTCGCATCGACACCGCTCACTCCCGGATGCGACAAGCGGCCGTGATCACGCCGCCGGCCCCGCCCAAGCAACACGCCTCGCCACCTGCGCCGACTCCTGTCGTGGCATTGCGCTACGTGCACACGGCGTATGCGATCGCAGACGCCGATGCGTCGTGGATCCACGCTCTCTCCGGCGACGTGTTTGTGCCAGAGCCGATCGTGAGAGAATCGATCGCCCCTGAGCGTCAATTCGTTGAAGTGGTCGCTGCACCAGTCGCTGTCGCAACCTCAGCCCCGATTGAAAAGGTTGCCCCAGTGGCGACTGCTGAGCCGGTTGCGGTTGCCGCACCGGTTGATCAGGCATTCCACGCGAAGTGGGAAATCGATGCCCTCGATGTCCCGACCGTTGTCGCCGATTTGTTCTTTGACGGTGAGTTGTTTCAACAGGTAGCTCAGCAAATGGCCGAGGCCTCGGCGACGGGACTTAAGCGAGTTCTTGTGACAAGTGTTCATGACGGCGAAGGTCGTTCGACCGTCGCGATGGGGTTGGCGATTGCCGCCGCCGCATCGGGCAAACGCGTCGCTCTCGTCGATGGCGATACGACTTCTCCAACACTCGTCGACGATCTCCGACTGGATTTGGAGTTCGGCTGGATCGAAGCGATCCGCGGACGTCTGCCACTCGAAGAAATTTGCGTTCACGCGATGCAGGACGGTGTCACGCTGGTGCCATTGTTGACTCCCCACGGAGCCACGGCCGGGACCGCACGCGAAACCCGTGAGCTGATCGAGAAACTGGATCCCCATTTTGACTTGATCATCGTCGATGGCGGTTCG
This sequence comes from Pirellulales bacterium, assembly GCA_038256795.1. GTDB lineage: Bacteria > Planctomycetota > Planctomycetia > Pirellulales > Pirellulaceae > JBBSJZ01. The sequence continues at coordinate 5,142 of JBBSJZ010000158.1, forward strand.
AGCCAATGTGCCGCCACGGCCGGAACGCTCGGGCAATACGACAGCGCCATGATTGTGTTCAATAAAACGCGTACCGCCACCGCCGACATCAATGAGTATTCCTACCAACTTCGTTTCAGCGGCGTGAGCGGCGTCGGTGTTGTTGAAAACTTTGTTAGCTAAATCGGCCGAGGAGCCATCATGTACGAAAACCACTGGCGACTGTCCACGCGTCCGTTCGTGAATTGGTTCAAGCCCGATTTCTACTACCCGTCGCAAGTTCATCAAACGGCCGGACTGAAGTTGCGTTACGCGATTGAAAGTCGTCAAGCGGCTGTTGCTCTGTGCGGTGAAAGCGGCATGGGAAAATCAACCCTCGTTCAAACTCTGATGACCCAGTTGCCCGAAGACTTCTCGCCGATCACGCGAATCGTCTTTCCCCAACTCGCTGGCGATCAACTGATCGGTTACGTGGTCGACAAACTGACCGGAACCCTCGGTGATGCGACCGAACCCATTCGTCTCACACTTGCAAGGCTCGAGTCGTTTCTCGAAACCAATCTTGAACGTGGGCACCACGCTCTCGTCGTGATCGACGAGTCGCACCTGCTCGGCACGTCGGACCAGTGGGAAACGTTGCGGCTACTGCTCAATTTCGGTGGTCAAAATGCGACGGCGGAGTCGGCACTGACGATGGTCTTCGTCGGTCATCCGACACTGCTAAGTTTGATCGAGCGCAACCGCTCGCTTGACGAACGCATCGCCGCCAAGTGCATGTTGCATCGCTTCTCGCCGGAAGAGACCGCTTCCTACCTGCAGCACCGGCTTCGCGTCGCCGGTCGCGATGCCGATGAAATCTTTACGCCCGAAGCCGTTGATGCACTTCATCATCGCTCGTCCGGTATCCCGCGCCGCATCAATCGCCTCGCCGACCTCGCCTTGATGGTCGGTTTCGCCGAAGAACTCCAGCAACTCGGCGTCGAACACATCGAAGGTGTCCACAACGAACTCGTTCCCACTGCATAGGTTCCGGTGGTATTCAATTCGCGCGAACCGCCCGTGAATGGCTGAATTCCCTACCGAGATTAGCAAAAACGATCACCCTAGCCGTGATCCATGAGCGAGGGACTGCGATCGTCGCGATCACGCACCAGCACAGGCTTCATTAGCACGAGTTTTTCAGTCACCGATATGCAAGATTCGGGACTCGATCGGACCCCGCCCGGCACCTAGGCCAGGAGCGATCCCCACGGCGTGGTGCACCGCCGCGATCGCAAAATCCACCGCCGAGCGAACACGGTCCGCGAGCGGCTCTTCAGGATTTGCCAGTGCCAATCGTGCCGTAATCGTTGCTGACAGCGAACATCCGGCGCCATGCGTTTGCTCCGTCGGATGGTCGGAAACGCTAATCGTAACCACCTGTTTTCCATCCATATAAACGTGCATCCGATCTCCATTGACGACGCCCGCTTTGATGAGCACGAAATCGGGACCCATCGCATGAAGATCCTCAGCCGCTTTCACGAGCGAATCGATATCATCGAGCTGTCGCCCGAGCAGTAACTCAGCTTCGAGCTTGTTCGGCGTGACCAGGGTCGCCAACGGAAATAGTTGCTTTTGATACGCCTTCACGGCCGACTCGTCCGCCAGTGAATCGCCATGTTTACTGACCAACACCGGATCGATGACGACTTCCCCCGTGTACAGATTCAATCGCTGTGCAACCGCTTCAATGACTTCAGCATTCGCCAGCGCGCCGGTTTTGAGTGCAAGCGGTCGAATGTCCGACATCACCGCATCAATCTGGTCCACGATCAACTCGATCGGCAATAACTCCGCACGACTGACACCCAACGTGTTCTGCACTGTCACGAGCGTCACCACCGACATCCCATAGACACCGTTTTGCTGGAACGCTTTCAAGTCCGCCTGCAACCCCGCACCACCGCTGGGATCCGAGCCCGCGATGGTCAGCGCGGTGGCTCCGGGGGAAAGGGTGATCTGTCGCGATCCAGGCTTATTGCCAATTGGTTTTGAACGTTTCTTCATGATTCGTCGCCGTGTATTCGTAAATTCGATTTACCCCCCTCGACTCACGCTATCAGTGGGGTGAGCGTCAAGGGTCAAGTGAACGCTGTAGGATTCACTATCGCGAGCGTTAGTCGCATTGAAAGGCGTCCGCGACCGCCGCGTTGGTAATGCGCCCGCCATGAACGTTGAGTGCCAATCGGAGCGGCTCATCGTCTCGCAACGTTGCAATGTCAGTCTTCGCTAATTTCGCGACCCACGGCAATGTCGCATTGCAAAGTGCGTAGGTACTCGTGCGCCCCACTGCGCCCGGCATATTCGCCACACAGTAATGCACCACTTCGTCGATAACGTACGTTGGCTCGCTATGCGTTGTCGGTCGCGTCGTCTCGAAACATCCACCTTGGTCGACTGCGACATCAATGATGACACTGCCTGATTTCATCCGCTTCAAATCCTCCGCCCGAACGAGCTTCGGTGCTTTCGCACCTGGGATTAGCACCGACCCGATCACCAAGTCCGCCCGTTCGATCTGTTCCAACACGTTGTGCCGATCACTGTAGATGCAATTGACGTTCGGCGGCATGACATCATCGAGGTACCGCAGCCGATCCAAATTCGTATCCAAAATCGCGACATCGGCCCGAAAGCCCGCCGCGATCCTCGCCGCATTGGAACCGACCACGCCACCGCCCAGAATCGTGATGTGCGCCGGGGCAACACCCGGCACGCCGCCGAGCAAAATTCCGCGGCCCATTTGCGGTCGCTCGAGATACTTGGCCCCCTCTTGAATGCTCATTCGACCCGCCACCTCGCTCATCGGCGTTAGCAGTGGCAATGATCCCTTGGCGTCACGCAGCGTCTCATAGGCGAAACAGCTCGCGCCACTTTCCATCATCGCCTTCGTCAACGACTCGCTCACCGCGAAGTGGAAGTAGGTGAACAGGATTTGGCCGCTGCGAATCAGCGGATACTCCTCCACCTGCGGCTCTTTCACTTTCACGATCATGTCCGCCTGGGCAAACACATCATCCCCCGACGCGGCCATTTCGGCGCCAGCACGCGAGTAATCGTGATCGGCAAACCCCGAACCCAACCCGGCAGCCGCTTGCACGATGACGCGGTGACCACGATTGACGAGCTCCTCAACACCGACTGGCAACATCGCCACCCGATACTCATCCGTCTTCACTTCTGTCGGTACACCAATGATCATCTTCGTTGAACTCCTACGCTCGTTGTCGAAGCCACGTTTGTCGGGTGGCGCGCTCGTTGAGTCTGGCCCCGCAGCCAGTTGAGCTCCGCCCGTAACCGTGCGTTCTCCGCCTCAGTCAGTCGTCTTGATTCTGCCTCCGCCTCCGCCCGCTCTGCCGCTGCCTCTGCACTCGTCAGCAACGGCTTGCCCGTCACCAAGTCCGAGATCAGCAACTCGTCATCCTGAAGCCGCAAGCTCAGTCCCAACGCTAGGCAATGCAGCGATTGGCTGGCATCGGGCTCGATCGCGACATAGCGATGGCCGTCCAGGCGAAAACCTCGCAGCGGCGGCGACAGGTACTCACGCTCGGGATCGTAAACGAAATACTCTTTCACACCGAGCTTGGCGTACACCCCAGGTTTTTCGATCGTGTCCTTCTTCTCGCTACTGAGCGACGTGAACTCAAACGCCACATCAGGCACTCGACCGCCTTCGTCCCAGGTTTTGAAAATACGGCGGCGATGTGTCGGATGATCGACTACCACGAAGCCATCGGGTACCACCGATCGACGTGGATTTCCCTTTTCGTAGTACACGATCAAGTCGCTGCCCACATACACCGCTCGGTCACGGTAGCGATGCTTCAGCAATTCACGCAGCCGAATCGTCCAATCGGTATGCCAGTCGCTCTCGCCCATCGATTCACCGTCGGAGTCTGGGTACTCGATTTCGAGGTCGGTTTGAATCAATGCCATCGGTCAATCTCGTCCAAAGGTCGCTCGCTTGCTCGCTCCGAACATTGTACTCAAGCCCGAAGTGCTCGGGCAACGCGAGCATTTCAGCCGATTCGGACCCATCACGAATTGCAGAAGATTGTTTGACGGGAACAGTGTTTGCCGGGAATCGCGATGAGCGGTGTCTTGTTGGTATTCCTTCGCTTGAAATGAACGAAACCTTCCCCATGAACGACTGCGCGAGCTTGACAACGTCGGTTCGGAGTCGAAATCCAGTTCGCTCAAAGCATGGAGGAAGTCCTCGGACGCCCGGTGCGTCCAGAGACGGAAATTTCGCTCTTGCGAACGATCGAAGCCATCCGCATGCATGCCTCGCAAAACGGTGGCGTCCTACCCACCTCACTCGATGAAATTAAAGTCGTTCCCGTACCGAATGATCCGATGACGGGACAGCCTTTTTTCCTATCAACTCGCCGGTGACACCGCAACGATTACCCCCACACAGCTCGTCGAGTCACCGAATCAATTTCAAATCAAGATTGCCAAGGAAAGTAAATGACATGCTGAATATCTGAGCACGACACGTGCGGGTATCTTCTCGGTAGTCCTGGGTAAGTCCACCGTGTAGAATCGTAGCAGCCGGTTGATTCACTTTTTAGCCAATGCAAGGCTGGAGCTACCCGATGGCATCCGTGATCCATCATCGTTTTACTGTCGAAGACTACGAAAGCATGATTTCCCAGGGAATCATTGCCGAGGACGATCACGTCGAGTTGATCGGCGGGGAGATTGTGAAGAAGATGTCCGTGGGAAAACTGCATGCGGCGGCGGTTAAACGACTCAACAAATGGTTCTTGAAGCGATTGATGGACGATGCGACCATCGGCATCCAAGACCCGGTCGTTTTGAGCGATAGCGAGCCCGAACCGGACATCTCGATTTTGGCGATGCGAGATGATTTTTATGAGGCGAGCAAACCGACGGCGTCCGACGTTCGCTTGCTAATCGAAGTCGCAGACACCTCGCTGGAGTACGACCGAGAAGTCAAACTGCCGCTTTATGCAGCCAATGGCATCGTCGAACTTTGGATTGTTAATTTAAATGCGTCCACCGTGGAAGTCTATCGACAGCCCCATGCGAGTGGCTACTACGCCATTCGCGCGGACTATTGCCCCGGCCAAGACGTCTGTCCCCTCGATTTTCCGAATTTATTGGTGCCCATCGCCGAGATATTATCGAGCGAGCCCACATGACGAGCCCCACCCATCCGCTCACTTCTCTCGACGATTGGGAAGACGATTTGCTTCGCCGCTACCCCGAACGCGGCAGTGCCGATGAGCAGCCGACGAAGGTGTTTCGCGATTATACAGCGAACACTCGCGAATGCGTCAAACGGTTTTATGAACTCAACCATCGTTTTCAATGCTTCGACTTTGTGCAAGCCAAGCGCGACCAGTATCTATCGCTGAGTCGCACGCGGATGAGCATTTGGCAAGCGATGCAGTTTCTGAATACGCTTGTCGATGACAGTGACCCTGATATCGACTTGCCGCAAATCGAACACCTGCTGCAAACCGCTGAGGCGATCCGCGCCGCCGGTCGACCACGCTGGTACATCCTCACGGGTCTCGTGCATGACCTCGGCAAAATCCTCTGCCTCTGGGATGAACCGCAATGGGCCGTCGTCGGTGATACGTTCCCCGTCGGTTGTCGATTTTCCGATAAAATCGTTTTTCCCGCCGCCTTTGCCGAGAACCCCGATTCTCTCGATCCCGTTTTTCAAACTGAACTCGGTATTTACTCCGAGCATTGTGGGCTGGAAAACGTGCGGATGTCCTGGGGCCACGATGAGTATCTGTACCACGTCGTGAAGGACTACTTGCCTGAGCCATCGCGTTACATGATTCGTTATCACTCGTGCTACCCCATTCACCGCGAGGGCGAATACCGATACCTCA
>JBBSJZ010000159.1:0-11020 GCA_038256795.1 Pirellulales bacterium
CTGTTCATTCAAGAGTAAGATCGAGGCAGGCATGACGAAACAGAATCTCGGAAAGAGTTTGATTGTGTTGGGAGCTGGGTTGTCTTTCCTGTTCTCGGTTGGGCTTTGGTTCTCGGGTCAAAGGGAGGAGGGGATGTTTGTCGGGATTTGGGTACCCTCAATTCTGTCCTTCGGAACACTGCTTTTTGCAGGCCGGGAAGTCGCATCATGACGTCGATCGCCATTTTTGTGCTGGGCCTCATTGTTACTTCCATTACCAGCGTCGGTGCCGTCTTGATCGGTTTGCAAGAGGCGGCTGATCCAAGCCAAAGTCGCGTCGAGGATTTGACCCAAATCGAGAAGCAAATCGTCGGGCGGAGCGCCGAGATAAATTCGCAAGGGAAACCCAGCACCGGAACCAGCGAATAGCCATTTTGGGCATCCGGTGGCTGGACGCATCGTAGTTTGCGAGTCCCTTAACTTGCTCTTTGACGGTTGCAAAATGATTTTAAAACCATCTCTATCTCGCTGGGGACGAGTGCGGTCGGCTTGTCAGCGACTGAGTCTCATCCAATCGAGCGGCGATTTGCAATTGAATAAAAACGGCGTCTGTGCTCGGTTCGCTTGAACAGTTCTTCGGTCACGTCGAACTCTCGTTCGCAACCCCCTTCATCGGCCTCGGTTCAACCGCCGGCGCCGGGGAGTTCAAAACCGTTCGAGAATTGCGATGCCGAATTGCAGGGGTGCGCGGCGCCACGTTCTCGTACCGAAGGGGTCTTTCTTGTTCGTCGGGAGATTCCGCTACTTACCCTCGGCGGCCCACGATTTCATGAGTCGGATGTTGTCCGAGATTTCTTTCAAGTGTTCCGGGTCACTTTTCCGCTGCAGTGATTGCAGATAGACAGCCATGTCGCTGTCGAACATCGCCGCCGACTCGGGTTCTCGACCCGCGTCGGATGTCTCCTCCATCCAACGTTTGAGTCGACTTTGCAACTCGTTAAGTTGCTTCGCCTGCGCCGGATCACTTGCCAAGTTGTTGATTTCGTAGGGATCGTTCTTCAAATCGTACAATTCTTCGGTGGGCCGAGTCTCGCGGAATATCAGTTCTTGCACGTCGTCGAGTTTGCCAAGCACGTGCCATTGACGCAGACCGACGAGAACCGCTTTGGTGTCTTTGTAAGCACACGGTTGCAGGTACGGACGCAGGGGCAAAAAGTTGCGGATGTATTTGTACTGGTCCGTTCGCACCGATCGAATGTGATCGACGGTTTCGTCACAGCGATCGCGGGCGGAGAACACGGCGTCTCGCGGCTTGTAGTCAGACGCCAGGATATTGCGGGCCTGCATGTTCGCCGGGATCGGGATTCTCGCAGCAGCGAGTGAGAGCGCAGCGATATCGATGTGCTCGACGAGATCGCCGCGCACGCTAGCCGCGTCGATCCCTGGGCCACTGATCACCAGCGGTACGTGGATGCCTTCGTCATACAGAAATTGTTTGCCGCGGGCGTGGCTGATCCCGTGATCCGTCATGAACACGATCAGCGTGTTGTCGCGGACGCCTTCTTTCTCAAGCCTCTCGACGACTTCGCCCACCATCGCATCGGTAACGCGAACGCTGTCGAGATACGCCGCCCAATCACGAACGATGTCGGGATGACTCGGATAGTACGGCGGCAACTTCACCGCCGCTTCGGGCGTGCTGCTTCCCAGGGTCCGTTTGGCAGTCGCCGATACTTTCTTCCAACCATTTGCGTCATTGCCACGCAGCTTACCGCCAGGAGTTTGGATTTGTGCAAAGAACGGCTGATTGGGCTGACGATCACTCCAGTCGCTGGAATCATACACCGATTCGTCCCACTCGAAGTTGTAATCGGTCTTCCCGGGCTTGTTGTTGGTCGGCCAGTTGCAAATCGACGTGTGGTAGCCCGCTTCTTGGAACAGCTTTGGCACGAGCTTCACATCATCAGGCAAGTGAAGCTTCTGCTCGCCACGACCACTGCGATGATGATGCGCGCCAATCGATGTTTGATACATGCCGGTGATGAAAGCGGAACGGCAGGTCGAGCACACCGGCGCGGTCACAAACGCATGAGTGAATTTCACACCACTGGCGGCAAGTCGATCAACATGCGGCGTTTCGATTGCGGTCTCGCCATAACAAGAAAAGTTAGCCGACATGTCGTCAGGAATGATCCACACAATATTAGGACGCTCTGCGGCAGCAGAGATCGACACAATGAAAATGCAGTAATGAACAAGAATGGCCGCCGCGAAAATAATATGTCGTTTCATTGGTTTTCCCTGGTAAAGGAGAGACGCCTTGTAACAGTGTACCAGCGACCAACCGGCGAGCGACGCATGGGCTAGCGAATCGATCCTCACAACTTACTTCCAGCGACGCGGGACTCCTTGCCAGGCTTCTTGATACGCAGACTCTTAGTTCTCGAGTTCTTCCCAACGGCGGTACGTGACCGCGAGTTTTTGCTGCAGGTCGCTGAGCTTGGTGCTGGCTTTCGAAATGACCGTCGGTGGTTGTTTGTAGAAGCCAGGATCTGACATTTCCAGATGCAACTCAGCGATCTCGGTTTCGAGGTGCTCGATGCGGCCGGGCAATTCTTTGAGTTCGTGCTGGTCTTTGAAGGATAGCTTCTTGTCTTTGGAGGGCGTTGATGAAGTTTTGGCTGGAGTCGACCCGGACGTCGTTGCTCGACTCGGCATCGCGGCGGTGACGGCATCGGCGTCACGACGAGCGATCGTGCGTTGCCAATCATCGTAACCACCGTCGTACTCGCGGACCGTTCGATCCTCGAACACGATCAGGCTGCTGACGACGTTGTTGAGAAACGTTCGGTCGTGGCTGACCATCAGCAAGGTACCGGCGAATTGCACGAGTTGCTCTTCCAGCAATTCGAGTGTTTCACTATCGAGATCGTTCGTCGGTTCGTCGAGCACAATGATGTTCGCGGGTCGCGTCATCAGTTTTGCCAGCAGCGCTCGATTGCGTTCTCCGCCCGACAAGAAGCGGACTTGGGTTCGCGAACGTTCGGGTGTGAACAGAAAGTCTTGCAGGTATCCGACGATGTGTTTCGTTTGACCACCAATCGACAGTCGGTCGTTGCCTTCACCGACGTTATCGGCGACCGTCTTATCAGGATCGAGTGTGTCACGAAGTTGATCGAAGTAGGCGATTTGCAAGTTGGTGCCGAGTCGGACGGTTCCGGTATCAGGTTGCAATTGGCCCAGCAGTAATTTCAGCAGCGTGGTCTTGCCGGCGCCATTGGGGCCGACGATACCGATCTTGTCGCCGCGCATGATCGTGGTGCTGAAGTCTGTAACAATGGGTCGCTCTTCATAGCGAAACGAAATCTCTTTCACATCGGCAACCAGCGCACCACTGCGCGCGGCATCTTGCAAATTGAGTTTCGCTTTGCCCTCGGCCGTCTGACGCTGGGCCCGTTGATTGCGCATCGATTCCAGGGCTCGCACACGACCTTCGTTTCGCGTGCGGCGTGCCTTGATGCCTTGGCGGATCCAGACTTCTTCTTGGGCGAGCTTCTTGTCGAAGAGGGCGTTCTGTTTTTCTTCAGCGGCGAGCGCACCTTCTTTGCGGCTCAAGAACGTCTCGTAGTCGCAGGTCCAATCGAACAGCCGACCGCGATCGATTTCCCAGATACGGGTGGCGAGTCGGCGGAGGAATGAACGGTCGTGCGTGATGAAGATGAGTGTCGAGGGCCAGCGACTAAGAAATTCTTCGAGCCACAGAATCGCGGGAATATCGAGGTGGTTGGTGGGCTCGTCCAATAGCAGCACGTCAGGCTGTGACGCAATCGCCTGGGCGAGTAGCACTCGGCGTTTCATGCCGCTGGAGAGACTTTCGAAACGAATGTCGGGATCGAGTTCCATGCGAGACAGCGTGGAGTCGACGGCGTGATCGATTTGCCACAGTTCGTCGATGTCTCGCTGTTCGTAGTCATCGGGCAAGACGACTTCACGGATCGTGCCGGTGAGATCGCGGGGGACGTCTTGAGTGAGCCGAGCGATACGTGTCCGCGGTGCGAACTGGATCGCGCCGTGATCGGGTTGGACTTCGCCACAGATCATCCGCAGCAGCGTCGTCTTGCCAGCACCGTTGCGACCGAGCAAGCCGACCCGTTGGCCGATTTCGATTTGAGCTGAGACACCGTCAAGAAGCAGTGGACCACGAAAGCCGATACTCAAGTCGTCGAGAGAAATTTGGGACATGGAGGGGAAGGTTTCGGGTTTCAGGTAACAGGTATCAGGCGACAGATGGGAAATGAACGAGAATGTCTGAACGGAGTTAGTAATTGTCGAAGTCCCCTCTCCCCCTCATCGAAGTGCTGGGGCGAGGTGACTTCAGTGAGTGGTTACTGGCTGGCTTGGGCGGCGAGGGCGGCTTCATGGTTGGCGGTGGATTCGCGGAACAAGTCGGCGATGACGTCTTCGAGCGGTGGGTCTTCCACGGCGACGTCTTCGATCGGATTGTCACGCAGCACTTCCGCGAGCATGCGTGGCACGTCGGCGCGGGTGATGCGGATCTTGACCTTGGGCCAATTCTCGTCGACGACTTCGCCATGCTTCGACAGCATCGTCGGTCGATGCCCTTCGGCGAATTGCAACGTGACGATCTTGTAACCGGAGAACTTGTCGATGATGCCCGACAAGGAACCGTCGTACTCGATTTGGCCTCGCGCGATGATGACGACGCGTTTGCACAGTGCCGCGACGTCCTTCATGTAGTGGCTGGTGAGCAGAATCGTGATCCGCCGTTTCTCTTGGTAGTAGCGAAGGAATTGTTGAATGTTGTGCTGGGCGATGACGTCCAAACCGATCGTGGGTTCATCGAGGAACAACACTTCGGGGCGATGCAGCAGCGCCGCGATCAATTCCATCTTCATCCGTTCGCCGAGCGACAATTCTCGAACCGGCTGGCTGAGCAATCGCGTCACATCGAGCAGTTCGGTGAGTTCGTTGAGCGTCTCGTCGAAGATGTCTTGGGGGACGCCGTAAATTTGCTGGTGCAACCGATAGGATTCTTGAGCGGGCAAGTCCCACCACAATTGGTTCTTCTGGCCCATCACGAGTGCGAAGCGGCGACGGTACTCATTCTTGCGTTGCCAGGGGACGAAGCCCATCACTTCGGCGGTGCCGCTCGTGGGGTTGATGACGCCCGAGAGCAGCTTCAAGGTCGTCGTTTTTCCGGCACCATTGGGACCGAGAAAGGCGACAAACTCACCCTGTTCGACGTCCAAGTCGATGCCGCGGACGGCGTTGACGTCGGAGTACTCGCGGTGAAAAAGACCACGAATGCTGCTCCGCAATCCCTCGCGTTTGCGATAAACGCGGTAAGATTTGGTCAGCTCGCGGACTCGGATGATCGACATGGGTGGTCGGCGCTAGTCGCTACGGGGAAAGGGACTGAATCGGCGACATTGTAGGTCCCAGGGCGAGAATCCGAAGCGGGGCACGACCGTTTTCATTCGCTAGAATCAATTGCACCGAAAGGGCACATTTGACGATGAATCATGACATTCCGCCCATTCGAGTCGGCCTCGGCTACGACTCGCACCGATTAGGCAACGGTGGCCCATTAACGATCGGTGGCGTGGAGATTCCCGCCGATATCCACGCGATCGGACACAGCGATGCGGATGTGCTGTTGCACGCGATCACCGACGCGCTGTTGGGTGCAGTGGCTGAAGCGGATATCGGGCGACTTTTTCCCGACAACGCTGAGGAGAACCGTGGCCGTGACAGTGCCGAATTTATCGCCGATGCGATCCGCCGCGTCCGCCACCACGGGATGGACATCGTCAACCTCGACTGCGTCGTGCTCGCCGAGCGACCCAAGCTCGCGCCGCACATCGAATCGATCCGAGAGCGAATCGCGATGCTCATCGACGTGCCGATCAATCGCATCAGTGTCAAAGCCAAGACCGGTGAAGGCATCGGCGAGATCGGTACCGCCGTTTCGATCGCGGCGCGCGTCGTGGTGTTGGTCTATCAAAAACAAAGTACTTGACGAGCCGCGCTCTCCAAAAAATTTGGGGACGAATCAAAGATGACTTAGCTCAGCGAATTGAGAAGAGTTGGCGGTAGCGACGTACCAACCAATTGCGGAGCGACGAGCTTGGGTGGACGTTCGTCGTGCGAGCGTTTGCGTAGAGTTTCACCGGGGATGGGATCGGGTCAGCTTTCGTGTGTCCGTTATTGTCTGACGATGTGGTGGTTGTTCCGAGGGCGAGATCCAACTGAGCAAGGAAATGAGTCACGCTGTGGAGCTCGGCCGGATCGGCAATCTTCAAGCAACCCAGCAAAACCCGTCGCCAAACCTCGGGGACGCTTCCCCGATCAAACGCGTCGGAATCGAACGTGAAGCTTGGATCGATCGCTCTTGGATCGGCACTGAGAAGGTAATAGGCGGTGCGTCCAAGCCACTCCAAGTCATTGAGCACGCCGTGTTGCGATCCGATGCTGGGATAAAGCAACTTCGCGTCGCCGTCGTGCGTCAACACGATATTTTCGGGAGTGACGGCGCCATGATTCAAACCTTGCTCCTGGATCGCTTGCAATGCGGATCCCAGTTGACGAATGATCGTGTCCACAAGCTCCGCGGGGATTGCACCGTCGAGGACAACCAACTCACTAAGAGAGTTGCCATCAACGATCTCCGTCGCTACGAAAACGATTGAACTATTCGCCGCGTGATATTCCGCAACTTCTAATACACGGACGAAATGCGGATGAATGACGGATTCAAAATGTCGTAACGCTTCGATACATGTTTGCGGCGACTGGAGGGGTGTTAATTGCTGCGGCACGATGGAACGCAGGGCAATGGGCCGATCCATTGATTCTTGCGATACGAGATAAGTCGCACTGAATTCATCACCGCTCAATAGCGAATCGATTCGGTACTTGCCGACGTGGGCACCGGGGGCGAATTCGATTGGCTTGACAGCTGCGGGCATCAGAAGCGTTCCCATCACCACTGGAATGTTAGCCCTCCGAGTATGACACGGCGGCGCTTGACGGTCCAGCAAATGACGTGTTTCAGCGAAAACAGTTCGCGAGAATGTCGTTTCGGCACCGCCGGAGCCATGGCCGAGATGGTGGCGGCAGCGGTCGGAGGGTTATTGCTCAAACCCGCTCCAGGCTAGAGACTTGCGCGAGATTCTCGCTTTGAGCTAGCCCTTCTGAGTTTGACTGCATGTCCGGCAACCCCGATGACCTTTCTTCGACCGTCCAGGAACCCGTGGAGTTACCACCGCAACCGGGAGCTCGTAAGGCGGCGATTGCGTTCATTTTGCTGACGCTATTGATCGACATCCTGGGCATCGGCATCGTGATCCCCGTGCTTCCCGAACTCGTCAAGTTATTCGTCGGCGGCGACATTTCGACGGCTGGGTTGTACGTCGGAGTGATCGCGTCAACGTATTCCTTGACCCAGTTCCTTTTTGCGCCGCTCGTCGGCGCGCTCTCGGACCGTTTTGGTCGACGCCCGATCTTGCTCGCCTCGATGTTTGGACTCGGCGTTGATTACGTGATCCAGGGTCTGTCGCCGACGATCGCTTGGCTATTCTTTGGACGTTTGATTGCCGGCGTGATGGGAGCGAGCTTCACGACGGCGAACGCCTACATTGCGGACGTCTCGGATGCGAAAACGCGAGCCCGAAACTTTGGCTTGGTCGGTGTGATGTTCGGTATCGGATTCATCATCGGTCCGATCTTGGGCGGATGGCTCGGCGAGTACAATTTGAGATTGCCGTTCTTTGTGGCCGCGGGACTCGCGATGTTGAATTGGTTGTACGGATTCTTCATTCTGCCGGAGTCATTGCCGGCGGAACAGCGGAGTCCGTTCTCGTTTCGCAACGCGAATCCGCTCGGATCACTTCGCTATTTGCAAACCTATCCGCTGGTTGCGGGATTGGCGCTGACGATTCTTTGCAGCTCACTGGCCCAGCGCGGGCTCGAAAACGTGTGGGTGCTTCACAGTGGATATCGTTACGGCTGGGACAAGTTCACCAACGGTTTGACACTCGGGCTCGTCGGTTTGATGGCGGTGATCGTGCAAGGTGGCGTTGTCGGGCCAGCGGTGAAGCGTTTCGGTCCGCGACGCGTCGCCGTGTTCGCGACGATTGTTTCCGCGACCGCATTCTTGGGCTATGGACTCGCGAGCCAGGGTTGGATGGTGCCAATCGTGATCGTCTTCGGGTCATTGGGCGGGTTGGCTGGCCCAGCGATGCAGAGTCTCGTCGCCTCCAAAGTACCGTCGCGAGATCAGGGCAAGATTCAAGGAGCCCTGACGTCGCTCACTAGCTTGACGAGTGTGGCGGCACCGTTGATCTTTACGACCGGATTGTTCGGTTACTTCACCTCCAAGTCCGCGCCGGTTCATTTGCCGGGGGCGCCGTTCCTGCTGGGAAGCGTCCTGCTCTTCGTCGCGGTAGCCATCCTCTTCCGCGTGTTCGCAAGGTTCCCGAGCAACGACGAAGCGGATGCCAGAGGATCCAATACCAGCGAGCCCGGCTAGGCTACTCCGGCTCGGTCGATCGATCGAGTAATCGAGCCCGGATGCGGTTGCCGTGTTCCTGTGGATCACCATTCGTCTTGTAGAGTTCGATGGCCTTGGAAATATCTCCGGTGCGTTCCAGACACCGGGCCAGGTTGTAGCGAGCCGCGGGTTCCCACTGGCTCGTCTGGTCCTGTACCAGCACTCTCGCGTTGAACCAGTTCTCCGCGGTGTCGAAACGTCCGTCGTCGTATTGGACCAAGCTCAACCAGTAGGTTGCGGTGCGTTTTCCTTGGCGCATCATTGTTTGAATCTGTTGCACTTGGCGATCATACACATCGGGTGCGATCCCCAGCTCGCGGCGAATCCCGTATTGAAATTGCAACTCGACATCGATTCGTAGATCTTCGATTTCGAACTCGGGCGCCCGTTGGCCGAGGTAGAGTGTCCTTGCACCTTTCGAATCCTCGTCGGCGTCATCGTCAAACTCACCGCGCAGGTGTGTCCATCGACCTTCGGCGAGTTGGCGTGAGAGACCCACGTCCGCATCGAGAATCGCCCAACGCGACACTTGCCAAAACATCAGCATGGGATCTCGCTGCATCGCTTGCTCCACCGTCGCGCGGTAGACTTCGGCCAAGAGCGGCACGTCCCATAGCCGGACACCTGAAACGCCGCTGACTGCGTCCCAGCGTTTTGCCTGGTCGACGATATCGACGTGGATTGACAAGCGTCGGTTCCCGGTCAGCCCCTGCTCAAGTCGCTGCATCCGTGAACAGATCGCTTCGGGAATCACGTTGAGAAGCGCCACGCATTGCTGGACATCGTCTTTCGTAAGCGGATAGTCGAAAAAGCCGGCGACGTTCAAGCGACGCATCACCGATGCATCACGACGTGCTTCGGTGAGGGTCGCAATGCCAACTTGGGCAGGCCCAGGTATGAAGATCCCCAAACCCGGCTCAAACAGATAGATTTCGTTACCCAAGCGAACGCCCACGCACCAGGGTTCGATTTCTCCGCTATCTTCTCGGGGTAGACCAAGAATCGCGGCATCGATCCCGGCTTGGCGACACAACTGGGTGAATACCCCCGCGCGTTGCCACGCGTCACCGCTTCCGTGCCAAAGTGCCAAGTACTGGCTTTGCCGATAACCCGCACCGCGAAACGTCATCCCCAGCGGAAAAGCGGGTCCAGGTGGCGCAGGGTCCGTCGGTACCAGCGGCTCAAACGCCACGTTGCGAATCGTCCAGTCAAATAGACGCGTCGCCGAACGTAATTGGGCGACCGATGCCTCCGATTCACTCTTCGCCAAGTCCTCGAACCAACTGGCCAGCAACGGATCATCTGAGCTTTCGCGATCCACCCACTGGGCCACTTGGCGGAATAGGTAAGCATCCCGCAAATGGTTGACATCGGAAGTGAGGAACTGCGGTTCGGTCGTTAGCTTTACCGCTTGCTCAAGAGGAACGACGTGTGAAATTGTCTTGAGCAACTCAAGAGTCTCAGGCGAAACGAGCGGGCCCGATGCGGTCCCGGCCGCGCCGCTGGCGGCGCTGGTTTCATCCCAACGATTGAGGTGATAAGCGACTTGCCGACGCGCTTTGTCGGGATTCAGCTCCACGTACTTCGTGAGCAACCCCATGACTTCACCGACATGGTCCTGCTGGGCCTCGCTCTGCATCCGAACCTGGCGTTGGGCCTGGATTTGTCGCACCGTGTCGGAGTCGTCGCTACAACCCGAAATGATCGCCGGGGTCCAGGTCGCGAAGCTGATGAGCAAGAGGCGACAAGCGTGGGATAACGAGCGATCAGGCATGGCAGGCAAAGTGAGCGTGGATGGTCGTCGTTCTAAGCACCGATCTCGATCGCCACCCGCCGCAAACTCAACAGTCGCTCGACCATCGAGGTAAACTCGGCGAGCACAATCATGTTCGGCCCGTCGCTGGGGGATGTCACCGGGTCGGGGTGCGTTTCAAAAAAGAGGCCGTCGGTACCGATTGCTACGGCGGCTCGCGCTAATGGTTCGACCATTTCACGGTTCCCGCCCGTGGATCCGCCGAGTCCACCCGGTCGTTGGACACTATGCGTGGCATCGAACACGACTGGCGCGCCGAGTGAACGCATGATCGGTAACGATTGCATGTCGTTGACCAGCCGGCCATAGCCAAAGAACGTGCCACGTTCGCACAGCAGCACCCCGGAGGCGTCGCTGCCCCGCAGCTTATCGACGACGTACTGCATATCGTCGGGGGCCATGAACTGGCCTTTTTTCACGTTCACCGGGCGCCCGGTTTGGGCCGCCGCCACGAGTAGATCGGTTTGTCGCGCCAAGAACGCCGGGATCTGTAGCACGTCACAAACTTCGGCGACCACAGCGGCCTGGGCCGGTAAATGGACATCCGTCGTCGTCGGTAAACCGCATTGGCGACCGACTTCCTCAAGCATCCTCAAGCCCTCATCGATCCCCGGCCCCCGCACCGCATTCAAGCTGGTGCGGTTGGCCTTGTCGAA
>JBBSJZ010000160.1:0-11016 GCA_038256795.1 Pirellulales bacterium
CGAGCATCCGCCATCACAACCACGAATCCCGCACTGGTTACAATCTGCGATCTCGCAGCCACCACTCGCATCGCAACTGGCATCGCAGCCACGATTTCCCGCGAGTAGTCGCAGGCCGTCATTCGCTTGAGAAACGGTTGAGATGCCGAGGGTGGCGAGTGCCGCCACCATGAAAAATGCTGTTTTGTTCATCGCTTACGCCGCCTTGCGTGAGTTTAGTTTTGGTTCCACCAGTAAGCCGAACACACCGCCGCAACATTAGAACAATGGTGGGCGGTGATTCAGCCAGTAGGAGGATGATCGGCCAGCGTATCCGGTGCTGATTGGACAAAGCGGTGGCGGCGGCACGACGCTAAAAAGCGATGCAACCCGCTCAATCGTTCGCATCGGTGGGGCGGGGGATGTCCGAGTCATCCCGGTGAATCGCTACGGGGTCCGCTCGGCGAGTCGATTACCGCCCGTGGCCGTACTCGGCAAAGCTTGGAAGCTCTGACGTAAGTCGACATAGTCGAGGGCGACGACTCGCAAGTCCGCGGGTAGGCCGCGAATCGCACGATCGGTGTGCGGGTCGGCCTGGGCGAACAGCAACCGATTCAGCCAAGATGTATCGACAGGCGCGGAATCGACATCGATCTTCATCGCCACGTGGCGAATCATTTCTGGAAACGTCGTCGGTGATCGCCGTGAAAGTTGCTGGGCCGAGTGCTTGAGTCGGTATTCCGTGTCCGCAAGTTTGTACGCCAATGTCGCGGCTTCCGTGTCACCTTGGATGTAAGTCGCGACAATGAAGTCGGCTGACGCGACGGTCTTCAGTTGACTTTCCCAACTCCCAAATCCGCGATGCTCGGATTCCCCAACGATACTGACATCGACGAGCTCACCTCGCCAAGAGGGCGGAACACTCATCGTCAAACGAAACCGCCGCTCGCCTTCGAGCACTTGGGTGTCCGTCCAGCGAAGTTTGAAGTAAACACCCCGACCGCGGTCGATCGTTCCCGAAGCGATCACGGCTTGCACCGGCGCGGCGCGATCAAACTGCACGCTCTCCGTTTTCTTGTTGCCTTGATCACTGCCAATGTTTCCGTGCGCGAGGTGGCCGTAGCTACCATCGAGCGACAACCCCATCGATTGAGTCTTCTCGTCGGACCGTTTCACTTGAATCGCTGTCGTCAGATCGCTCATCACTTCCGTTCGCGGCGAATAATCGACGACTTGAAGCGATGGGTCTCGCGGTTTCACTCGGACCGTGCATTGCTGCATCGGCTGGTTCGACGACGACGTATTGATGCACGACAACCGCAACTCAAAGTTGACCGTGCTCCAGCCGCTGGGGATGGCATGTGAATAGTCAGTGGCGGGATCTGGAGTCGTCGAAACCGGCGCCTGGTAGCTAGCAACGGCGACCGCCGGCAAGTCGAACTGGACTCGCGGTTCTTGGGCTCGAACCGACGGCGTGGCGACAGCGAACGTGCTGACCCAGCAAACGAGTCCGACGCGAATGGCCAATGAATTCATCCGAAAACTTCCTTCCAGCAACATTGTCAGTCGGCAAAGCGATTCCGAATCATCCGGAACATCGAATCCGAAGGCCCTTCGAGGCACCGCGTATCCGATTGGCCGCTTCCATCCTGGGAAGGGACTGGGCGTCGTGAATGACGCCCAGCAGTGGAACCTTACAAGCAAGACTTGAGCGAAACAACTGAATATGAGTGCCGATCGCCTCAATGGTTCGATGGACGTTCCGGATCGGAGGTTGGCGTGAAACTCTCCGTCCAGGCAAGCTGCAGCGATGATGCGATGTGAAACGAATCGTTAGCTGTGCATGCGTGGTAATTCGCTGCCGATCGCGATGATGCGAGACTCCTCGTGCGACAGTTGGTCAAGTCTCTGGCGCACGTTCGCGCGAGTGGCGTAATGCTCGGCCAAGGCAACATAAGTCGTGTGATGACGTGCTTCGCTCTCGAAGAGTCCAGCGTAAAAGTCGGCAAGCTCGGGATCACGCTCACGAATGTGATCTGCCAACAAACGAAATCGTTCACAACTCCTCGCTTCGATCAAACTCGCGACCAGCAGTCGATCCACGGCTCGCGCGGGCTCCTGGCGGGCGACGAGCACGTTCAATTGGCTGCCGTAGGGGCCCGGCTGCAGTCGCTTGAAGGGAATTCCACGGCGGTCCAGGATCCCCAGCACCGAGTGGAAATGCTCGAGTTCCTCATTCACGATTTGAGTCATCTCAACGCACAGCTGTCGATTCTCCGTGTACGCGTTCATCAAATTCATCGCCGTCGATGCGGCTTTGCGTTCACAGTGCGCATGATCGATGAGCAACTCGGGAAGCGATTGATCGACTTGAACCAGCCAACGGAGGGTCGATGCGGATTGCAAGTGCAACATGATGATCTTAGGTGAACAGGGCTTTGGCGAACGAGGGAGCGTCAAAAGGGGCGAGGTCATCGATGCCTTCGCCGAGCCCGACGAACTTGACGGGCAATTGAAACTGCTCACGGATGGGAAGGATCACGCCGCCCTTGGCGCTGCCGTCGAGTTTGGCCAGTACGATGCCGGTGCAACCCGCCGCTTCGCTGAAACCTCGTGCCTGGCTAATCGCGTTTTGACCCGCCGTCGCGTCGAGGACGAGCAGCACTTCGTGGGGTGCCGATTCAATCTTCTTTTCCACGACTTTGCGAATCTTCTGCAACTGCTGCATTAAATTCGATTGCGTCTGCAGTCGTCCGGCGGTGTCGATGATGGCGAAGTCCGCCCCCGTTTTGATCGCAATATCAACGGTTTGAAAGGCGACACTCGCCGGGTCGGCTTCGGGTTTACCGGTGACAATTTCGCAGCCGATCCGCTGCGACCAGATCGTCAGTTGCTCGACCGCCGCAGCCCGAAAGGTGTCGCCGGCACCGAGCACGACTTTGTGACCTTGTCGGTGCAAGTGGTTGGCGAGTTTGCCGATGGAAGTCGTTTTGCCGCTGCCGTTGACGCCGACGACGAGAATCACGGTCGGCGGCGCATCACTGCGGCGGAGCTCCGTCGATTCCTGGGACAACATCGCTTCGACTTGGGCGGCGATTGAATCGATGACTTCTTCAAACTGGACGACACGACCCCGGAAACGCTTGCCGATGTCGTCACGAATCGTTTCTGCGGGCCCGATTCCCATGTCGGTGCGGATCAAGCGGGCAAACAGCTCCGTGAGCAATACGTCATCAACCAGCCGCCCCTCGTTCTTGAACAGGTCGCGAATATCCGTATTCAGGGCGCGACGAGTCTTCTGCAGCCCGCCGCGAAACTTTTCCCACACGCTCGCAGATTTCTCGATCGACGGGTCGCTACTCACCGGATTTGCACTCGATGCGGCCGGGGATGCCGAAGGTTTCGATCTCCAAAACGCCATGAATCTTCTTTGGGGGTGGGTTACGCCAGGTTGTTGATGGGTCGGAAGATTTTACCAGCCGACGACCGAATTGGCTTGGGGGCCGTGTCGGCCCGTTGACCCACTCGCGGGGATCCTGGCGGAAATGGCGAAAAGGGCGTTCGTCGCCTCCTTAAGACCGGCCTAGCGGTAAGCCGCGTTCAAGACTCGCTTGCAAAGGCAGACCAAGCATCAAAATCGTTAAGTGCGACACGATACGCACCGTAGGAAGACCCAGCACCATCGGCCAAGGCCGCAAAACTCGCAACGTTTACGCCAGTCGTACATCAGGATCGTCAGGACGCCTGTTTCGCGATTGCAGCCGGACAATCCCGATCTTTCGACCAATCCTGCCCCGATAGATCCCTTTGAACACTGAGGCATGGAGCCAGACTGTCACCGATCAACCGCGAGTGAGAATCGAGCGAGACTCGCAGCGGGAAACCGGAGGTGGGCCAGGAGCGATCAATGGCGGGTAGTTTTTCTTGCTGTGGCGGCAGCTTAGAGGGCAATTCGGATCCACGCTATCAAACCTAGTAATACCAACCATTACGGATTTTGGGGAGTTAACAGAGCATGAAGCTTAGCAAATTGGCGCTCATCGCGGCCGTCGCTTGTGGTTTCCACACGAGCAACACTTTCGCGGCGCAAAACAACGATATTCAATTGATCTCCTGTGAATCATCCTGCGATTGCGGTGAACCCGCTTGCGGATGTGAAGCCAACGGACCTGCATGTGGTCTGGGCGGTTTAGGCCTCGGCGGCTGTGACGCCGGTGGATGCGACTCGGGATGCGGATCCGGTTGCGACATTGATCTGTTCGGGAAACTCCACAATCACATTCATTGTGATGAACTGGGTGACCCCTGGACGCTCTTCGGCGAGCATTGCGGATGGTCCGCTGGTGGTTGGGTTTCGATGGGTTACCACAACAACGCGCTACCCGCGTTCAATACTCGCCCTGACGAGTTCCAACTTCACCAAGCTTGGTTGTATGCCGAAAAGGCCATCGACACGAGCAACGGTTTCGACATGGGTGGTCGCATTGACTATCTTTACGGTACCGACGGTCCCAACACACAAGCATTCGGAACCGACCCGCGCGGTTTTGATAACTCCTGGGATAACGGCACCGACTACGGTCATGCCATTCCCCAGTTGTACGGCGAAGTCGGCTACGGCGATTTGTCAGTCAAGATCGGTCACTTCTACACCATCATCGGTTACGAAGTCGTCCAGGCGACCGGCAACTTCTTCTACAGCCACTCGTATTCGTTCAACTTTAGCGAGCCGTTCACCCACACGGGTGCATTGGCAACGTACAAGGTCAGTGACGATTTGACCGCTTACAGTGGTTATGTCCTCGGCTGGGATAGCGGCTTCGACGACAACGGCGACGCGTACCTCAGCGGTTTGTCGGCTCAAGTGACCGATACACTCAACGTCACCTATGCGAGCGTTTTCGGACGCTTTGATGAGTCCCGCTTCAACGGTCCCGGCAGCTCGTCCGAGCGTGGTTACATGCAGTCAATCGTGGCAAATTACAACGCCACCGATAACCTGAACTACATTTTCCAAACCGACTGGCTCGATACGGATGATGATGCTGGCAATCTCGGACGTAATACGTTCGATATCAACCAGTACCTGATCTATAGCCTCAGCGACCGCCTCGCCTTGGGTGGTCGTTTCGAGTGGTATGAAGCGAACCGCACCGGCGTCTTCGCCGACGACTTGAACATCTATGCCCTGACCGGCGGTGTGAACTATCGCCCCAGTGCCAACGTCATCGTACGACCTGAGATCCGACGTGACTGGGCCTTCGGCCCAGACACCACGGGGATTCTTGCTGACGACGACAGCACCCAAACGACCTTCGGTATCGACACGATCTTCACGTTCTAAGTTGAACTGACGTTCTGACGAGTGCGAATTACGAAAACCCGGTTGCTGGAAATCAGCAGCCGGGTTTTTTCGTGGCATGCCAACCACACATGCGAAGCGGCGCACGATCAAGGGGTGCGTGAGCGAGTCCTTCGCTTGTCGTGAAGCCCTGCTGCCGGCCACATTATGGGCCTGGTCGGTCGGATAGTCGGCGTAATCGGTAAAGCTTGCCAGAATCGTCCAGGTACGACCAAAACAGTCGTCCTGATTGCTCGGGCTGCATCAACTTTGACGAATAAGCCGGTCGATAGGATTGGTGAACCAGCATGGATCGACGGACCCCGGCGGAGTCGTCGCACGCTACACCACCGCACGCGCCCCTGTTTCACACCCTGGGACGCGAACCTCCGATTTCGAAGGGAATCCTGACATGAACAAACTGAACAAACTCGCCGTCTTGGCGGCGATCTGCTGCGGTAGTCCCGCCCTCGCTCAAGAAGTTGGCCGTGCTCACTACGAATCCAGTGAGTTCGCGCCCTTGGGTATCGCCCGAGTCAGTCATTGCGATTGTGGTGAAATGGCCTGCGGTTGTGACTCCGCCGCCCCGGAACCCGGCTGTGGCACCGAAATGATGCGAACTTATGAGCCGCTGTGCGGGGTGGACTACGACCGTCAAACGCAAATGTCGGGCGATGGCAGTTGCGGCACTGGCGGCCTCCTCGACCAACTCACGGCATGTGATCTCCAGGAGCCCTGGGTGTTGTTCGGGGAAGCATGCGGATGGTCGGCCGGCGGCTGGATCCAAATGGGTTACCACAACGCCGCACTTCCAGCCTTCAACAATCGCCCCGATGAGTTCCAACTTCATCAGGCTTGGCTGTACGCCGAGAAATCCATCGACACCAGCAATGGCTTCGATCTCGGTGGACGCATCGATTACCTCTATGGCACCGACGGACCCAACACGCAAGCTTTCGGAACCGGCAATCGCGGTTGGGATAACAACTGGGACAACGGCCCCGACGATAGCGGTTACGGCCACGCGATCCCGCAAGCTTACTTCGAGGCCGGATACGGTGACTTGTCGGTGAAACTCGGTCACTTCTACACCATCATCGGTTATGAAGTCGTGCAAGCGACCGGCAACTTTTTCTACAGCCACGCGTACACGTTCAACTACAGCGAACCGTTCACGCACAGCGGAGCCTTGGCAACTTACAAAGTGACCGAGGACATTACTGCCTACGGCGGTTACGTATTCGGTTGGGACAGTGGCTTTGATGACAACGGGGACGCTTTCTTAGGGGGACTATCCGCGAACATCACCGAAGACCTCAACGTCACGTACGCGGCAGTCGCGGGCCGCTTCGGCCAAACTCCCCTCGGAAATCCCGAGCAGGGCTTCATGCAGTCCGTTGTCGCCAACCTGGCCGTCACCGAGAAGTTGAACTACATCTTCCAAACGGACTTGCTCGATACCGAAGGGCCTGCGGGCGACGCCGTGCGAAAGACCTTCGATATCAACCAGTACCTGATCTACTCGCTCAGCGATTGCCTGGCGGCCGGAACCCGATTCGAATGGTACGACGCCGATACTGGGATTTTCGGCAACGGTAGCGGCACCGATGTCTACGCCCTCACCGGTGGCTTGAACTACAAGCCACACGCCAACGTCACGATCCGACCCGAGCTGCGGCATGATTGGGTCTTTGGCAGCGAAAAGACCGGCGTCCTCGAGAATGATCGTGTCCGCCAGACGACGTTCGGCATCGACACGATCTTCACGTTCTAAGCAACACGCCGCTGCATCACGATAGCGGGGATCGGATGGCCGACGTGACGGGATGTGCAACGCGACCATTTCGCTGAACACGTCAACGTCACCGTCGGCAGCGAATTCCCACGGGGTGCTTCCTTGGGGCTACAATGGATCTTCCAATTTTTGATCCAAGGTCGAAGGAAGTTGATCACGTGCCGCGTTTTTTAATACTGCTCCTCGTCGCTATCACGAGTTCTCCATGGGTCACCGCCCAGTCACCGCAGCCCAATGTGGTATTGGTACTGTGCGACGATATCCGCTGGAATGCGCTGTCCTGTGCCGGACATCCCTACCTCAAGACGCCGCACATCGACTCGCTCGCTGAAGACGGATTGTTCTTTGAGAACATGTTTTGCACGACGAGTTTGTGTTCGCCCAGCCGAGCATCAATCCTCAGTGGGTTGTACGCTCACGCCCATGGCGTCACCGATAACTTCACCGAGTATCCGACGGATCTGGCGAGTTTTCCCCAGCAATTGCAGCATTCGGGTTACGAAACGGCGTACATCGGCAAGTGGCACATGGGCGAAGACAATGATTTGCCTCGACCGGGCTTCGACCACTTTGTCACGCATCGCGGCCAGGGCAGTTACTTCGATACCGAGTTCAACACCAACGGCGAAGGCGGTAAGGTCGTTCCCGGTTATTACACCACCGTGGTGACCGACATGGCACTGCAGTGGATGCAGAAACCTCGCCAGAAACCGTTCTGTTTAATGATCGGACAGAAGGCGCCGCACAGTTTCTACTTCCCTGAACCGAAGTACGAGCACACCTTCGACAACGTTGCCGTCAACTATCCCCACTCATCCTTCATGCTCGATGACAAGCCAGCTTGGATGAAGCAGCGGTTGTCCACCTGGCACGGCATCTACGGCCCGATCTTCGAGTGGCGAAAGATCTTCCCCAACGACAAGGCCGAGGGCGTGATGGATTTCGAACGGATGGTGCGCGCCTACTGGGGTACGATTTTGTCGGTTGACGATAGCGTCGGTCGTTTGAAGGCGCATCTCAAAAGTATCGGCCAGTTCGACAACACCGTGTTTATTTTTATGGGTGACAATGGGTTGCTCGAAGGAGAGAACGGGATGGTCGACAAGCGAACCGCGCACGACGCCAGCATGCGAGTTCCGATGATCATTCGTTATCCGAAGCTGACGCAATCGGCTGGCCCTCAACGAATCACCCAGCAAGTCCTCACGGTCGATGTCGCCCCGACGGTGCTCGACCTGTGCGGCGTCAAGCCACTCGAAAACATCCATGGTCAATCGATTCGCCCCTTGGCCGGTAGCGATATCGCAGCGGGTGGTGATGCAGCCAATTGGAGAACCTCATGGCTCTACCATTACAACTTCGAGAAGCAATTCCCCTACACGCCGAACATCCGAGCATTACGCGGTGATCGCTGGAAGTTCATTCGCTATCCGCACGGCGATGGCAGCGAAGATCGTCACATGGCTGAACTTTATGACCTGCAAAACGATCCCCAGGAACTGCGCAACCTGAGTGCTGACCCACAGCACGCGGCCTTGGTCCGTCAACTGCGTGACGAACTCGATCGCGTGATGACGGCAACGGGCATCACTCAAGATAAAATGCCGATGGACGAAGGGATCGGAACGAATCTTCCTGATCAAAAAATCCGATAGTGGTCTGGGACAGTTTGGCTTTAAAGTGAGCGGTTTTAGCGCTAGCCACCGGCCTCAGTCAATAACCGGGGCTAACGCTGGACTGCTCAAAAACTTTGGGCTTGTGGGGAATTTGGATTGCGCAGTTTTCATCCCGAGAGGGATTGCAGCCAATAGCCGGTGGTTTGAGCAAAGCGAATACCACTGAATTGCGGCTAGGTGTCAATTCCTGATCCTGACAGGATCAAAGAACCAGCACGGAATCTGCGACCGCTTCACGGTCGGCAAGTCCATTTGCTTTTTATCCGGTGGTGGCGGTGCGCTTACCACCGGCTCATGGCGTGAACCGCTAAGCGGTGAAAAAGCGGAAGAAAATTGCGACCCGCAAAAACCATGTCAACACCAAAGATTTAGCAGGCCAGGCTAACACCCAAACGGGTCATGAAATCAACCGCCCGCTACCGCCAAAAACGACAACCTAAAGTCGAATTAGAATCAAGCATTAGCGCAGCTCCAACACGCGTCGGATGCGGGCGGCGACGGTGAGATCGTTCTCGGTCGCGATGCGGTCGCGAAGCGCCGTGCGAACGGCCGGGTCGGGGACTGTGGCGAGGATATTGATGACGTGTAACTTGACGTCGCGATGTTCGTCGTCGAGTAACCACATCAGCCACGGTCGCGGATCCAGCGTGTCGTCATGCACGATCCGCTCGATCGTTGCGAGCCGGTCCTGGACATCGCCGAGTGAGAGGCTCTTGGCGATGGCGATTTGGTTGGCGTCGAGACCGCGGCGCAACAGCTCTAATTCGGCTTGCCGGCGAAGTTCGTGATCGGTGCTCGCCAACCAGTAAATCACCGAGCGGATGTTGTAGGTCTCCAACGGCGCCTCCATCTCATGCGTCGCCGTTTCGACAAGATCGACTTCATCGTTCGCTTCCGGGTGAGGTCGAATCTCGTCCACGGGTTCACTTTGGCGAAACGGTTTCAAAGAGACGGATTGGGGATCTTGGGGGGCAAGCGGAGGGACTCCACGGGACTTTGTGCCGCTGCGATAGATCGAAGGAGCGTCATCGCTTGCGGGCGTCGATTCAGGCTCGTCTCGCGGAGGCCAATCGGTCCAAGTACCGGCATCGGCGGCGGTGTCGACAGCGAGCGGTTGCGGTCGAATCACCAATCCTTGGGTCTCGTCGGAGGTCACCGAAGCGATGCGGATATCGGGACGTGTCGAGATCGAAAGTCGGGCCATCAAGTCGGCGGCATCGAGATGCAAGTGACGTGAAGCGATGTCCGATTGCGGGACATGCTCGACAATTGTTTGTTGAAGCAGACTTGTCACCCAACCGAAGCGTTCATCCTCGATATCATCGATGACTTCGTGCAGCGCCGCGATGAACAGCTCGTGACGCGTTCGGCACTGGGATTCGCTCAGCAACGCCCATTGTCGTTGCTCTTCAGCGAGCGAATCGTAAGCTTGCCTCGCGACGCTGGCGTCGTCGGCAGCGAGCTGGGTCGTCAGAAAAGGGATGCCGATCTCGCCGAGTCCGGCGACCTCGACCAGTCGCAGCGATTGAGCTTGAGCGGGTAGCGAAGCGTAGTCGGCGGTGAGACGATAAAAGAGCCAGCGTCCACTCTGAGTCGCGAGCACCATCGTGACCACGAGCGCGCATGCCGCAACGAGACAAACCTTCAGGGCTGAATAGAAGGCACGTTTTCGCGAGCTCGGGACCACTTCGGGTGGAACGCGGAACGGGTTGGCGGTCGAGTGCGGTGGGGTCTCACGCATGGTGGACTGTTTTTGGTGAAGTGAGAATTGAGGCCAGCGGGAAACTCGATTCTCGCGATCCGCGTCGATCGGCAGCAAGATCAATTCGGTGGACGATAGCGGCGAGCGATTTCAGACTCATAGGCATCCTGGGCGGTTCGCCATTCGCTGCGGACGCGTTGGGGCACGTCAACGCCGTTCAAAATGTCCGTTACGATCGCTCCCAGTGCTGGTAGCTCCGCGGGGACGATCACGGTTTGAGTCCACAGCAATTCGCCCTTGGCAGAAACCATGCCAATGCCGCCCGCGGTCGATCCGAACACGCTGGCCCAGCGATCGGGGTCCGCGATGAGATCGCGCCGC
Organism: Pirellulales bacterium; assembly: GCA_038256795.1. Classification (GTDB taxonomy): domain Bacteria; phylum Planctomycetota; class Planctomycetia; order Pirellulales; family Pirellulaceae; genus JBBSJZ01. The sequence goes on from JBBSJZ010000160.1 coordinate 10,875, forward strand.
GAGTGAGCGTCATCGCTTCGCGTCGGCCGCAGCTGCAGCACCGCGATCCGCTCAGCCATCTTCGCGGGTAGTTGGTGATGCCAGTACGTGAGCAGATCCATCACCGCGACTGAAACTTGGGGGTCACGGTAGCAAACAATGA
>JBBSJZ010000161.1:0-10956 GCA_038256795.1 Pirellulales bacterium
CGCACGTGGTCGCGGACTCGGGATCACTTCGATGGCGTCTTCCTCATCACGATCGATTGATTTTTGAGCCACGAGGGACTCGGTTGACTCGACGATTTGGTCACGATGGACCCAACGGAATTCTCCGGACGGTGGTACGATGCGAAACCACAATTGAGGGCCATCCGGACCGTCGCGTTCGCTCTTGCCGAGAATCGTGACGGGTTCACCCTTGGCTAGCTGAACTTGCCAGCGATAGCGCCGGGCGCGACCGAGATGCGTTCCAATCCAAGCGACGGTGTGGTCTTCGGTGACAACCGCTTGGTCACTTGAACCACTGAGTTTCAAGGTGCTTGCCGGGACCCAGCAAAAACTCTCATCCGGCGGCCGAATCCCCAGCCAACCGTCCGCCGTTTCGACATAGACTTCGAGCTCTTGACCATGCCGCAGCGCATCGGTGCGATAGAACTCGCCCGAAGGACCACATCGCGCGAACGCTTCTTCCTGGGCGACGTACACCACGTACGGTTCCGCAGTCAACGACCCATCCTCAGCGACGCTATTCTTGGCTTGCGCCGCACATGGCCGCGCCGATAGCGTCGCCACCGCGATCAGCATCGCGAGTATCAATAATGTTTGCGTTGACCGATCCATCGTGCGCGCATTCCCAGGTTTCAGCTACGTCGGAGTCCATTCCAGGGTTGTCGATACGCAAAATCGCATCAAAAATCAAGGCGAGTTAGGGAATCACTTCTGTCAATCCGGTGATGTACGGCGTCGATTGCGTAGGCAAATCACGAGCGATAAATTCATCACTCGCGAACACGGCCACGTCACGGTGGGACAACTTCAGTGCTCGCCAGGTGAAGCGGATCGGTTGGAAGTGCCAGGAAACTTGTCCCGCGTTCTCGATCGCTTCGATCCGCAGCACCAGTTCAGGGTCCGTGCCCCGGTCCCAAACGAATGCGAAGAGTGCGCCATCTCGCTGCTGCGTCGAAGCGGAATAGCGATAAATCGGCTGCGGCAACAACCGGAGCTGGTTCGTTTGCTCACCCTCGACCATCTCCGCGTGAAACTCTCTTGCCAGGGATCGCATTTGGGTCATCCGCATGCGGTCATTGCTGGCCACCGAGGGGGCAGAGGCGATCTCGCGGAGTTTCAATTCATCCACGCTCGGGGACCATTGCTTGTCGGGATAACCCTTGAGCAGCAGCGGCACGATTGGAACGGGTTTGAGCAAGTTCAGCTCGACGAATTGCATATCGGTCCCATTGATGGGCAGCGACCCGATCGTGCCGATCGCCGCCAACCGCTCGTCGGCATCGTGCCAAACATAGACACTGCCAAACACCGTGCCCTCCGTCGCGAACGAAAATAGCGGGGTCGTGACGAGCTTGTACTTCACATCACTCGATACCGGCACCATCTCGAGTGACTCCGCTTTCTCGGAAAACAGCTTCGATAGCCGTTCCATCTTGGGGTCATTCTCCGCAGCCGCATCGTCCACCGAGCTTGAAAGTTCTTGTGCCCACGCGAGCGGCGCGCACATCAAGCTCGCCAGCAAGATCACTAAGTTCAATCGCCTCATTCGGAAGCCTCGTTGGTGGATCGGGATTCGGTGGGAAGTTTGATTGGAATCTGGCGCGATCGGAAACCGTCGGATGACTCCGTGATGATGAAGGCGATCGGTTGCGGGGTAGGTTCCGCGTCCACCTCCTCCGACGCCTCGTCCTTCTCCAGTGGCAGGTATCGCGATTGCACTTCGCTGCCGCGTCCGTCGCCGTTGTCATCGAGCTGGGCATGTTCGGTTTGCAATCGCTCGACAGACTTAAAACGCTGTTGAATTTCCAGGTTCACGGCGAGATACAAATCGAGTAGCGATCCCGAACCATCGGCGTCAACATCACGAAGCGTTTCGTACTCACCCTCGGCCGCGAGCAGATCGGCGAGCGCGTACGGCATTTCCGTTCCCGTGAATTCTTGGTCCGCTTCCGTCGCCGAGATGATGACTTTGCCATCACCGGCGAGTGGCCGAATCCAAAATCCGCTCACGGGCATCGTCAACCAGACGACCTGGCGTCGCGGCGCGAGAGGTTTCATCCAACTGGCAAACTCAGTTTGGTCAACATCCGGACCTTGCACATTGAATTGACTGCGCCCGTCATAGTAGGACGCATGCCCCAGCATCATCACCCAAATCTCGTCTTCCGCCTTGGCCTCGTCCGCGACTGATTGCAACGTCGCCCGTATCGACTCGCGATCGGACACGCCGATGTCGCTCTGGGTTGCCTCCTCGCTCGAGCACGCTTGCTGCATCGTCTCGTCACCGACCAGCATCCGCAATCGCTCGGGCTGGACCGACAAGACATTTCCTGCCGATGCGGCAATCTTGACTACCGCATTCGTCAGCCGCTCGCGGTGCTCATCATCACCGGGCAACCCACAAACGACGACGAGCCAACGATCCGGAGTTGCCAACTCCTCGGTGAGCGGGGTCGCTGCTGGCGTGGCGTCATCGGTGACTGAGAATGCCGGTGTCGCCAGCGACGCGAGCATTAGCAGAGCGGGGAGAGATTTCACTTCAATGCCTCCGGCGACGGCAATGAATCTTTTGGCGTCATCACAAAGAACGGTTGCCGCGAATACGGAGTCTGGCCCGCACGCGTCATCTCGAGTGCGATATCCATCGGCGCCGACCACACCACTCGTCCGCCACGCTCGAGTGTCACGGCGTGATAATGCGAACGCGCGGGTGCGAAGTAAAATCGCGGCGAACCGTCGCTTGATTTGCGAGCTTCGATCACGACGAGTACCTCCGGGTCCGTTCCCACCGCGTACGAAAATACCGCTCCGTCAATGATTCCTTGAGATTCGGATTGGTAACGAACCAAGGGCTGGGGAATCAGCGTCAGTTTCGAGGGTTGCTTGTCGGGGATGGATAACGTCGCGGAGAATTCTCGCGATAGCGAACGCATTTGAATCAGCCGCCGTGCCGAAGACTCAGCGGGCACGACGTCATTACCACCGTCAATCCACTTCAGCGCCGCGGTTTGCGGATTCCATACCGTTTGTGAATCGAGCTTACTCACGATCGGAGATGCCGCGAGCGAAAGCATTTCATGGCGACAAAACACTTTGCCATTATATTCATAGGTGAAGATCGATCCGAGCACCTCGGGTCGACCGCCACGCTCCCAAACGTACATCGCTCCCTGGTCCTGCTGGCGTTCGGGATTGCGCCAATTCATCAGGGATTGTTTGCGAAGCTCGAGCGGTTGAGTCCCCATCATCATCTCGTACGCTTCGGCCGTGCTTTGAAAATGTCGTTGCAGTTGCTCGGGCGTGTACTGGGCAAACGCGGTTGAGGTCAACACGTAGCCGAAAACAATCCACAACGCCAATCGAAAAAGCAAGTTCATGGTGACTCCGTCGTAACGAATGTGAAGGGTTGGATGGGCGATGAAAACACCAGCGAAGAAACTTGGTCTTTCGAGATCCGGGCCAATTGGCGCGAGTCTTTCAAACATCGCGTAGCTCCGCTCCAGTCCACGGTGACCCAGTCGCACTCCGCGCCCGACATCACGAGGGCGGTCGCACATGACAGAGGGAACGTCTCGATCTCGTCGAGCGACTCACTCGCGACGAGATGGACGCGGTGCTCACCGTGGTCGTGTTCCCAGCCGCCAACGACAATTGCGAGCGTTTGTCCATCGCCAGCATAGCGAATCGATTGGACGCGCGTCGCAAACGAACGCGTCGCAAGCACTTGGCCCGATTGAATGTCCCACTTCATCACGGAGCCATTTTGATCACCCGAAACCAACCCCTGGTGCTCGTGCATCGCCAAGCTCGTTACCGCCGCCGCATGATGGCCGACGAGGGATACTGGGACTCCGGCCGCCAAGTCCCACAGCTTCACTTGACCCCCATCATCACCGATGACGACGCGGCCCGTCGACGGAATCTGAGCGAGCGCCATCAGCTCGTGATGCGTCATGGCGATCGGCTCACGATTAACGGGCTCAATCAAAATGCCGTGCTCAACATCCGCGACAAACGTCGCGCCAGGCAACTCGAGTGAAAAATTCGCCCACTGTCGCGCCGGGACTCGATTCCAGTAACCGTGCGGAACGTCGGGAAGTTTGCCCACAGCCCTGACGCTCATTGCCATCTGTGCGGGGCCATGGTCGGCGTCTCGCTCGATGTCCAGCGTGGTCTCGCCCGACCGCACAGCCGACGCGATCGTGGAGGGCATTTCGGCGCGGGGCGATGGATGAATGAGCCACAATGCAATGCAGGCGGCGCCGGCAAACCCATTCACGACGTGCGAGCTCTGGGCGACACCACGACGCCGGACCAGCAATCGAATGCGTTCTTCGAGCGACCCGGTCGGCTGCATGCCACTCGCCAATCTCGGTAGACCAACCGCATGATTGCTGATGAAGTCGACGACCCGCAGCAGTCCTTCCACGTACTGTCGCGGCGTCACTCCCAGCTTGTTCACAGCCCACGCGTCACAGCATGCTTCTTCATGTCGCTCCAGTTGCACCCGCGCCCAGTGAACGCCGGGAAACCACCAATACGCTGCCGTTACCATCCACTCCAAGCCACGAACCAGATGATCACGACGACAAAAGTGCGCTGCTTCATGCGCCAGGAACGATTTTCGCTGGATCGACGATAGTGAGGTCCAGAGTTGCTCGGGACAAACAATCACGGGGTGAAAGCCAAATCCGAATAGCATCGGCGAAACCCGAATCGGCAGCCGATACACATGCGGTGAGTACCACGCCCGATCACCCACGAGGGACCGCACGAACGATTCGGCCTCGGCATCACGCGTTCCCTCGCGGCGAATCAGTCCTCGGAATCTGACGAAACGGACAATGCCACGCGCGAGCACGGCGGCAAATCCTACGAGCCAAACGGCCGCCACGACCAACCGGCCGTCGATCGAGAGCAACGCCAACCCAGTGCCGCTGAGCGACATTTGAATCGGAACGACAAGGATCGGGGGTGTGATGAGTTTGACGAAGCACGCGACCCAAAGTACGTGCGCCAATCGCGCCCGATCGCCGCCGCGACCAACCAGCCAAGCGACGCCACCGAATAGCGTCGCGAGTACCAGATTGCTCAGTACCAGATCGCTCAGGAGGGGCTCAAACGTCGTCGTCACTGGGGGTCCATCTCGTCGAGCATCTTTTTCAAGTTCTCGCGTTGCCGCGCCGTAAATTTCTTGGAACGAACGAGATGCGAGAGCAACGTCGACATCGCTCCGTCGCAAAGCTCGTCCGCCGTGGCTTGAAGTCGCTGGTTGATCAATTCCTCACGCACGATCAAGGCCGTGAAACGATGCGGCCAAGACTCACGGCAGCGCGTGACGCAATTTTTGGCTTCGAGTCGAGACAATAGCTTTTGAACCGTCGCGATATCTGATGGCGTCGACGCCCCGTACAACGATTGGGACAAGTCCTTCACCGCCTGAGAGCCTCGCTGCCAAAGTTGCTCGAGGATCGCCAGCTCCGCAGCCGTCACGTCCTTTGATGGTTTCACCATCCGTTTTTACCTTTCAAAATTTTCATTATTCAAAGTTAGTGTTTTTTGGTGTTGGCGGTGCAAGGGTTCGCATGCGTCAAGCAAGCCCCTCACCCAAACCCTCTTCCCACGAAAGCGTGGGGAGAGGGGACCAAGCGGAAAGGGCAAGTGCATTCAAGCCAACCCCGTTGCCTTTCTCCATATCCATTCACCCGTTAACAATCCGATCAAACCCAACCACAACCACCACTTGTTCCACGCTGGGGAAAGATCTCGGTGCGGCGGCCCGAGCGTCTCATCACGGCTTCGCAGTAACTCCGCCAGCTCACTGGGTTGTTCGAGGACCTCACCGCCGGAGACTGCCGCGAGTCGCGCGAGTAGCTCGTGATTGGGCAACGGATTCTGTTGCTCGAACGGATCGCTCAAAATCTGGATTGCCAGAGATGTGCTGTCGACTTGCGTTCCGTGGTCGAACGACGACGAAGTCTCCGCACCCTCGTAAGCTGTCATCTCGATCCGTAATCCGCTGTCGCCGACACCACCACTCTCGCTCAAGATCAACTTCATCTCGTAACCGTCACCGCTCGAATCACGTCCGAGCATGAGTTCTTCACCCCAGGCCAACCGCGGACTGACTTCGCCACTCTCGCGCACGACGTTGTCGGGCCACATCAGCGGCGAGTACAACGACATATCATCGAGTGACGACGGTTCGAACATCGCCCACACGCGATACTTGTTCGTTCGCCGCGCCGCTTCGTCGTAGGCGGTCGCGAATACGGATAAGGGCTCACCGGGTCGATAAAAGCGTTTGTCCGACTCAGCGATTAAACGACGTCGGCCCGTCGATGAGCCCTCAGTCGCCCAATACACAAGGTTGCGAAGGAACTTCGCGGCCACTTGCTCGGGTTGTGATCCCCATTGGTTGGCCAGATCGCTGAATGCTTGACCGCCCAGCGCCGCGGTCGAAACGAGGACTCGGCCACGCCCGACGCGATGTGCCGCCATCACGACCGAGCCATCTTCGCGCTTCGTTGCCAACACATCCGCCGTTGACTTGACGGGATAGTTCGAACCGCTCGCCGTCAACGTCGGTAGTTGGTTGATCAATTGATCGTTGAGCCGCTTTTCCAGTCGCAAACGCCACACGGGGTGATCCGGCATCGCAATGTCCACGGGCGTTGGCAACGGAAACGAGGGCGATGCGTCGTCGATCGCGATCGGTAACATCGGGCTGAGCGGTGAATCCGCCCAGTCACCAGGCGACAATGAACCCGAACCGCAAACGATCAAGCCGCCGCCGCGACCTTCGACCCATTGAGCCAACCACAACGCTTGCTCCTCGTCGATCACATCCGGGCCGACGTTGCTCAAGATGACACAGTCGAACGCAAACAATTCGGCGCGGGTCGTAGGAAATCCTGCTGCCTTGCCATACGGATCGCTGGGGTTAAATCCGCGCGGCGGACCGCCACCGCTGCTGATCATCATCGAACATTCGACGTCCTCGTCCGCTTGAAGTGCCGCTTGCATGGTCGTCAAACCCGTCGATGCGCCCGCAGTCGACGCGCCGAGTGACAGGACTTGACTGAGGAAACCTGCCTGGGTCGCAGCCCCCGGATCGCTCTCAACGCACAATACACGCACCTTGGTCCGATCAATCTCAACTCTTGTCTCAACGCCGTTATTTCGCGCCGCCAATTCACCCTCCAACGGATCGACAATGACGACCAAGTCCTCGGGGTGCTCGTTGACGCGAAACGTCAGCGAAGCGGATTGGGCGCCGCCGGATAAGGTGATCGGAACCGATGCGAGTGTCGCCGATTCAGTATCCGAAATCTTATTTCGGCTGACCACGCGCACCGTCGTTCGCTGACCCGTGAACCCGAAACTTCGCAAGAACACTTGCAGCTCGTTCTCGGTGTATTTGCGCACCCGCGAGGGAACGACGAGTGATACGACCGCGATGTCACCGGACCCTTCCTCGTGCCCGACTGGGACGACGTGCAGTGGCACCTTGCTCTTGCCAAAGAACTCGGCCAACCGCTCGACCGATTCCGAGGCGCGAACACGACCGTCCGAAAGAAGTACAACGCCCGCCGTTTGTCGCGAATTGATTTGTGGCAGCAATTGACGCATGGCGTCGCCGAGGCGCGAGTCCGACGCGTCCGGTGGCGAGATTTCCATCGCGGTTGCTGGCTCGGTTCGGCTTGACGCCGACGCAGCATCGCTGGATCCGGTTGCGGGTTGAACCAACGGCTCAAGGCGGTGCCCGAAGCGGAACGATTGCACGTCGCCGCTATGGCTCGCTCCCGCAGCACGCTGGGCCTCCGCGGTGAACTTCAGACTCTCGTCCCAACGCGTCGTCGTTTCACCGAGCTGCATACTTTGCGAGCCGTCATAAAGGTACATCATCGTCGGCCGCATCACGGCACCAGCGTGCTCATCGACAATCGTCGGTCCGAGCAGAATCAAGACCATTACCGTTAGCGAAACCGCCCTGATCGCCATTAATCCGGCGCTGGCACGCACTCGTGATTTACCGAAACCGAGTCGCAGCACCAACCACAGTGTGCAGACCACCAGACCGATCGCCAACCACCCACGAGGCGTCACCGCCGGCAACCACGACAAATACGTCTCGCCGAGAAAACACTCGATCATGGTGAGGCTCCACCGTCGGCACCCGAGTGACCGGCGTCCGCTTTATTCGCATCGGCTTCACCGGCGATCGTGCGGAAGTAGCCGTCGACCGCCGTCCGATACTCCGTCGGAATCGGTGCATCACGGTCCGCCGAAATCTCCAGCAGGATCATCTCTTGAATTCGCTCCCTCAACTCTCGCACCACCGCCAACGTCCGTCCCGAGAGCGTACGCATCGGATTCGGAGTGAATTGGTGCTTGCTCTGTCCCGCAGCCTGGGCCGCATCCATGTCGGCCGATTCATTCTCCTCCGACTCATCGCTCGCCGGTTCCTCGAGCAACTCGGCCAACTCGTTCAATCCTTCCTGTCCCAATTCTCGCTTCAGCGTCGCGACTCCGGCTTTGGCTTCCGGTGACGGTTCTTCGGCCTTTGAGCTAGCGCCACCCATGGATTGGGACAATGCATTAGCACGCTGCTCCATTGCTCTCAGCCTCGCCAATCGTGGCGTGACGAGTTGCCGGTACAATCCATCGAGCTGAGTCGCGGCATCGGCATAGTCCAAGGCTCGATTCATGGCCTGGGATTCGTCCTCGATCTTGCCGGGCTCCACGATCGCTTCTGCAGCCTCACGCGACGCTCGCAATTGATCGAGAAACGCAATGTCTTCGGCGAGCTTGAGGAGCAAATCGTTCACCTCACTCGTTTCCACGTCGCCGACGGCTACCGGCGTCGCCAGCACGTCTTCAATCGTTTCCGCCCGCCGCTGCAATCGCTTCGCGAGTGAATTGCCCTTGTTCGTTGAAGCGCCGGGTATTGCTGACGATGCCGAGGCCATCGCCCGCATCGCTTCGGCCAGATCACTTTCCAGATTCGCCATCGAAGTCGTCATGTCACGGATCGCCGAGACTCGCGAGACTGCTTCGGTCGCGGCGATCGCGTCGAGTTGGACGCCCATTTCCCGTAGTTGATCCGCCGCATCCGCCGCCGCCCCCACGAACTCGGCGAGCTCGCCGTCGCGAGCTGCCTTGCCCAGCGCGTCCATGTCTTCGGTGACTCGCTTCATTCGCGATGACATCAGCGGCGAGGCGGCCAACCGATCTGCCAATTCATCCTGGATCGTTTGCAATCGCTCGAGCAAATCGACTTGGCCCGTGGATAACGCTTGCTGCTGTTCTTCGGACGAGGACAACGATTCGGCAGACGCCTCGCCCGGGGCAGCATTCTCGGCTGCGATCCGCTTCGCACTCTCACCGAGCTTCATCTGTTCCGAAGCGAGTTGCTGGAGCGTGACCGCAATTTGTTGTTCGGTTTCGGGCCGTTCGCGGCGCAATCGCTGCCGCATCTGGCGTGCGAATTGTTGCAATTGCCGTTGCTGGGCCGGAGTCGCATTCTTGATCAAGAATATCTCGATCGTCCGCCGCGCCTCGGCGAGTGCGCGGAGCGCGTCCTCCTCTTGCACGAGCGACAAATCGAAACTGCCGACGGCGAGTGAATCCGCCGCTTGCAGCATGGCGGCTTCTGCTTGATTGAGTGCCTCGACGTCGTCGTTGCCCTGGGACACAAAGAACTCCGCCAAAAAACGCGTCAGCCCCGCGAGTTCACTTTCACTTTCCACCATCCGGTCAATCGTGACCAATCGTGACGCCAAATCACTCGATGATCCTCGCACGAGCTTTCGTGTCCGATTGATGAGGAACCGTTGGCGGCGAATGATCTCATCGAGCTGGACCAAGACACGATTGCCACCCCCCGCATTCGGGTCGAGTTCAAGCTCCGAAAAGTATTGCCTGAGTGGGCGGATGTCGATGTAACGGACGTCGGTCTCGACGCGATGCGATCCCGATTCACGATTGTCGACCGCGTAGGCGTAGTAGCTGATGTAATCACGCTCGGACAAGGCGAACGATTCGAGCGGCAGCGTCTCTTCCAAGTTCAATCGCGTCGTCGGCAGCTCTTGCGTGTCATCCGCGGCCCAATCGATCAGCACGTACTCGTCGTCACCGCCGATTTGAAAAACGACACCAGACTCGACGACCCCGTAGTCATCGGACACCTGCGCTCGCATCGGCAACTCGGCGAGCGAATGCACACGGATCTCGTCGCCGGGGTCACGCCAGGCAATGTTCGGAGATTTGTCATCGCGCACTCTTAAACGGCCTTGGACAGGAGTCATCGGCGTGCCATCATCGCCACATCCCATCAACCGCCAATGCAGCGAATGATCACTGGGCAAGTCGAACGTCCATCGCGTGCGATCCGTTTCGGCGGCGATCGGCTGCGGCTGCATCTGAGACGGTTTTACGCCCCACTGGAGTTCGACTTGAGCGAGCGGATGATTCGTTTCGATGGTCAAGTGAACGAGCGACTGTTCGAGCACCGTGACGTCCGCCGATGCGAACGATCGAGTCTCCAGACGCGTGTAGTGTGGCGGCTCGACGACGGCCTCAATCCGCGTGGCTTCAATCAACGGCTGAACGTCAATCCGAAACACCGGAGTCGCGCCCACGCTCGTGATGAACTGGTACTCGATCGCACTTATCGCCTTGCCGAAATCCGATGTGAACGTTGCCACGCGCGCGTCGATCGCTTCACCCTCCTCGGGCTCGTCACGGGTCAAGTCACTTTCGATCCAACCGTTATCCGACTTCGCATCATCGGCGGGCGGCTCGGATTCGAACACGCGATGACGCAGCACCACGTCGCGATTCACCCGTCCACGTAGTTGGAGCGAGACGCTCACGGGCATCCCTTCGAGAACCCGATGGTCACCGGGATCGACATTGAGCTCGGTGTAGGCC
>JBBSJZ010000162.1:0-10883 GCA_038256795.1 Pirellulales bacterium
CACCCCAGGCTTGCCAAAAAATACGCCCACTGGCGTCGGTCGAAAGCTGTCCTCCACTCCCATCGCTTTGGCCACAGCGCGCATAACCTGGTCCGCAGGCGAAGTGCTTGGTGCCGATACGACACCCAACATACGACTTGCCAGATCATAAAACGGCGCCAACTCGGCCTGCCAATCGGTGATCCCGGCCCATTGGGGATCAGTGAAGAACGCCCGAGGAGGAACGTAGAGCGTGTTTCCATAAACCAGCGATCCGCCGCCCACACCGGCGCCGGAAAGGACCATGACATTCTTTAGCAGCGAGATGCGTTGGATGCCGAAGCATCGCAGCAACGGAGCCCATAAAAAGGCGCGTAAGTCCCAAGAGGTTTTCGGCAAACTGTGATCATCGAATCGACGGCCGGCCTCGAGTACTGCCACGCGATATCCTTTCTCCGTCAACCGGAGCGCCGCGGTGCTGCCACCAAACCCGCTGCCGATGACGACAACGTCAACCACCTCGTCGCCGTTGCACTGCCCAACCGCGGCCTTGTGACCTTCCTCGGGGGCGTTCGGTCCCATGTCGGCGTAATCATTCAACGTGTGTGACGTGGATTTCATTAGAGATTTTCATCAGTCGTCAGCTCGTCGTGGTTTGTCTCTAACTTAACAGCATCTGCCGCTCACAGGGTGAAACATGGGGCGAGAACTGTTTTTTTCAAGGGTGATTTATCGGCAAGTAGCTGCAACGTCGGTTTCACTGATTAGCGGTTTGAAATTGACCCACTTTGACGGGAATGGCTGGTGGGGATTGCTCGGATGTCATCAACTGCTTTTGCTCGGCACGTTGCGTCACGCCAAACTCGACTTTTTACGAAGGGTGAAGGAACGGCCACACATGAGCGTGACGCACCGCAATTGCGAGGCATCTTGATTTGCGGCCAATGCGATCGCCCGTTGAGCACAAGCATTTCGCACAACGGCTCAATTCGCTATTCGTACTTTTGTTGCCGTTCGACGGCCGGCGGACGCCCACCGTGTGCTGGCGGGAACATACACAGCGGCGAGATTAAATCATTGGTCGGCAAACTTTTGAGCCAGCCCGACGCCAACGACCCTATCGAGATGTGCGAGATCGCGGACAGCTGGAGCCGTCTCGATGATTGGTCCAAGCGGAATTCTGTGTCGCACCTTTTCGACCGGATTGCCTGGTACCATGCCGACGGACAGATCACGCTCGACATCCGATAAGACGCCATTGCCCGCCTCGGTAGCGAGCTTCAAACGCAGACGGAGTCTTCGTGTACAGTCCCGCTTTGAAACTTCGCCCCGCTTTGACACGGATGGTCAAACGAATTCTGTCCCAGTCAACTTTCGGGCGGTCGCTTTGGGTGCTTTCCTCGTTTGCCAAATTCCGATCTTCCGGCTGCAAGATCTTCCGAGCACGCGATCGGCCGACAGAACCACGTCGCAAAATCCGAATGTTTGCGGGGTAACGCGGTCCAGCCCGATCGAACCTAGTCAAATCCGTCAGCTGGAAACATGGCGGCTCAAAGCCTGAGCCGTTGGCTCATTTGTTGAGTCGGTGGGAATATTGGAAGTCCCCAAACTAGCTGTTCGACCGATTGCTGCGACACCCACCCCTTGCACGTTTCCCCAACCTTGGCGAAAAATCCACGACCAAGTAAGCTCGCTCAAGATGACTGCGTTGAATATGGATGAGATTGTCTACTACGACCGATACCGCAACGAAGCGTGCGTTGAAAAGATTTACGGCGACAAAGCTCTGCGTTGGACGTACGGAACGCTGGGCGGGCGAATCTCACTGAACGTCCTGGTGAAGCGAGCTTTGTTTTCGCATTGGTATGGATGGAAGATGGATCGTCCTAGCACGCGAAACAAGATTACGCCTTTTATAAACAACTATGAGCTCGATGCGACTGAGTTCGTGCGTGACGTCGATGACTTCGCAAACTTCAACGAGTTCTTTTTTCGGGAGCTCAAACCAAAAGCAAGGCCGATTGACCCGGACCTTTCATCGGTCGTGTTCCCCGCAGACGGTCGCCATTTGTGTGTGCCAGACCTTTCGCGGTGCGAAGGATTGTTCGTCAAAGGTGAAATGTTCGACCTGGCCACGTTACTGGATGATAAGCATCTGGCTAACCAATACGCTGACGGGAGTCTACTTCTTTCGCGATTGTGTCCCGTCGACTACCACCGCTTTCACTTTCCGGTTGCGGGTGTGCCAAACGCGACAAGACTAATCAATGGCCCGCTGTATTCCGTGAACCCGATCGCGCTCTGCCAGAACATTCATATCCTGACGACAAACAAGCGATGCCTAACCGAATTGGAAACGGAATCGCTTGGAAAAGTTCTTGTTATGGAAATCGGAGCGACTTGCGTGGGAGGCATTTGTCAAACGTACTCCGAAGGTTCGATGGTCGCCAAGGGAGACGAGAAAGGTTACTTTCGTTTTGGAGGTTCCTCCACGATCACGATTTTTGAACCTGGCCGCATTCAGTTTGATCAAGACCTTGTCGAAAACTCACAACAGAACCGAGAGCTGTACGCCAGAGTCGGCGATCATATGGGAACGTCGGTTTAGCGGTTTAATTTGATACGAGATCAAAAATCCCTGCACGGTTCCTCTGACGGTTGATGGAAAATCCTGTCGACTTGGTGGTTGTTCAGATACAGTGGCAAGGAGAGCATCGTGATGCGTCGCCGAGAGGCCGGTTGAAGTTCAAACTTCCTCTCGCAACTCCTTGGAATACCAACGAGTCAGTTTGCGTCGGCCCTGCGCCGCTGATCTCAGTCATTTGTGACTGAGCCTTCTCGATTCGCTCTCGTAATTCGTCGCGACATAATTCGTTGATTTGGCTTTCCAACCCATCCTCATCCATTCGGCCAAGTTCGGCGACTACTTGTGCTATCGCCGAGGTTAGGATCGACCCCGTTGCACATTGACGGTACGCGGTGGCTCGGATTCCGATCTTGATGATGCCTTGGCGGAGAATCATGCCAATGATGCCAAATCGTTGCAAGTCAGCGAGAAGCCCAGGAACGCATCAAGAAGCATCATCACACTGCGATGGCGCAAATTGCAATCCTGCGTGCGGCTTTAGGGGCAGCAATGTAGGTTCTGCATGACCACATTGGAGGAGCGTAAATGCTCACCAAAGATGGCGTATTTCGGGCCTGGGCATCGATTCTTGCGTTCTCCGGGTGCATGACCAGGCGTGACAGGGCGTCACGATTTGCTGGCCCCGTGACAAGACCGCACAGTTTCGTGAATTTACGCTCCATCCATTTCGCTGGGCGCCGAATTTGCAGATGTTCAAGATCGAGCGACACTGCCGATGCGAACTCCGATTGACGCCACCTGTTTTCTAATTTCTCGACCTAGCATTCCGCCTACTTGGACAACACCATGCGATTTCATGCAGCCGTTCTCACGCTACTTCTGTTACCGCTTTCCCCGCTGTGCGGTCGTGCCGAGGATAGTACGCCGACGGACAAGGCTCAGCAGATTGTCGTTCACCTCTCGCATTTCACCGACGATTTGCATCGCTGCTTCATGGCTTTGAAGATGGCCAATCTGCTGCAAGAACACGGAGCTGAGGTGACCATTTTTCTCGATCTCGAAGGCGTTCGATTGGCAGAGCGTCGGCAACTACTAAATCTGACGTGGGGCATCGATTCGCCACCCCTTTCGGAGCACTATGACAACTTTATCAATGCTGGCGGAAAGCTTGTGCTGTGCCCGCATTGTGCCAAGTCAGCCCGCATTGGGGACGGAGCGCTCAAGAGAAATGCCGAGGTCGCCACCCTGCCGTCACTTGGAATGCTTTTGATGGAAGCGGACAAAATCATGGACTATTGAATGCGATATGCGGATTCCCGGGCCAATTTTGATGCTATTTTTCGTTGTCGATTTCGCGGAGCTTGTAGATCAACGCCCTTCGACTAATGCCGAGTTTTTTCGCCGCGTGGGTTCGGTTTCCGTCGCATTCTTGCAGTGTTGCCAGGATCGTTGCTCGCTCGACTTGTGACAGCCTTCCAGTGTCTGGCAAGTCGACCGTGGTTGCAGTGGCAATGTTCGCTGGTAAGTGTTCTGGAAGAATCACATCTCCCTGGCAAAGTAAACACGCTCGCTGAATCGCGTTTCGCAACTCACGGACGTTCCCGGACCATGAATGCGTGAGGATTGCTCGAGACGCTTGCGGAGAAAACCGAACTTGACGATTGGCAAACTGACTAGCGAAATGCTTCGCCAACGGAAAGATGTCTTCGCGACGATCAGCAAGTGGAGGAACAATCAACTCGACAACGTTGAGTCGGTAAAACAGGTCTTCGCGGAACCGCCCCTCTTTGACTTCCTCCAGCAGGTTACGATTGGTCGCGGCAACGAGGCGTGTGTCGACATCGACAGGGCGATCCGCACCCACAGGCGTGACTTGATTCGCTTCGAGCGCTCGCAGTAACTTCGGTTGCATCTCCAACGGCATCTCGCCAATCTCATCCAAGAACAGACTTCCACCGCTGGCGGTGCGAAAGAGGCCCATTCGGTCTTCGGATGCTCCAGTGAATGCGCCCTTTTTGTGGCCAAACAACTCGCTCTCAATGAGCGTTGCGGATAGACCCGCGCAGTTTGTCGTCACGATTGGATTGGACGCACGCGGACTCCATTGATGTATCAACTGTGCGATCAACTCTTTTCCGGTACCGCTGGGACCTTGAATTAAGATCGGAGCATCGGACGGCGCGATAACCGCGATTGTCTCGACCAACTCACGCATTGCACGACTCTCGAAAATGAAGTCGGCTGGAAGCTCAGGCAAGGCCGCTCTATCTTCGCCTCCCGACGGATGAATCGCTAACGCGTCATAGACAGCAACCTTCAGCTCTTCAAGATCGATCGGTTTGGATAGGTAGTCGTCCGCGCCACTCTTAACGGCGGCGACGGCCTGCCGAACGTCCGCGTAGGCGGTAATCAACACGACCGGAATCGACGGTAGCAATTCACGAATTTTTGGCAGCGCTTCGATACCGCTCATTTCGGGCAAACGCACGTCCAGCAGAATCATGTCGGGCGGTTGCGCGGTGATCGCTTCCAGCATCGCCTCGGCCGATGACGCTTCCATGATTGTGAAACCGAAGCCCTGGAAAAAACCACCAATGAGCTTCCGCTGGGACGGCTCGTCATCGACAACCATCAAAACAGGCGAAGTTGAGGAAGCTTTTGTCATGCGAGTTTCAACTCATTGCCTGTTGTTGTCATTTTAATATTGTCCGCACACCCGAATCCGGAATCATGCGCTGCGGATTCCGTCAATCCAAAAAACGGAGCCACCTTGCATGCCGGGGTTGTAGCCTACGCTCCAATCGTGAGCTACCGCGATGCGCCGCACGATTGATAGTCCAAGGCCAGTTCCTCCTGGCCGTTTCGTTACGTAAGGCTCAAAGAGGGATTCGGCAACTTCGTGGGCAGCCCCAGGCCCTTGATCGACAACCTCCAATCGAAACGTTCCACACGCCGAACCACGCTGCGAAGGGGACATCGAGATTGTAATCGTGCTGGACTCGGGCCCGAATGCGATGGCGTTTTGCAGCAGGTTAAAGAGCACTTGTCGAAACTGGTCTCGATCCGCCCGCATCGCAGGATGGTCAGCGAGTCCAGTCGAATCGATTTTCAAGTCGCGTGTATCCAAGTCCGACTGTAACAGTGAATGTAGTTCCTGAACAAGTTCGCTCACCACGACAGGCCCGAACTCGACGTCAGCTTGACGCGCAAACGCGAGGAACTGGTTGATCCTTGCGGTGACACGGTCACATTCTTCCAAGACTGCTTCGGCTTGTTCCTGTTGATCGTCGCGTGGTAGCCCAGCTTCGACCAGTCTTTGTGTCCAGCCGCGAATGAGTCCCAAGGGGTTCCGAGTCTCGTGGGCCAAACCCGCGGCGGCTTGGCCCAATTCCCGAAGATGTCGCGTTTCTGCTGTTAACAGTCGCGTTGTTCCTTCCGCCTGCGCAAGCCGAACCGTGAATTGCCAAACAGCACCGAACGTAAGTAGGAGCAGCGTCCCCATCGCAAAAATTAGAATTCGGTTTCTGCCTTCGCGACGAATCTGCGCGAGTGTTGCGCTGCGATCCAGGACGACAATCGACTTGAGCGAATCGGTGTCGGCACGCTTCTCGATGTCCGGGAATTGTGCATGCATCATGGGCGGATTGTTTTGGACGGTGAAGCCGCTGACGACATGCAACGACTCACCGTGAGAATGTTCACCGATGGGCAAAGAAAAATCAACATTTTCTCGTTCCCCAGAAAAGAAGACGTCGTTCTCGTCGTCATTCACCACGAGCGCCACGGCAATCACGTTCTTTGATCTAGCCAGCACACCGAGCGTTTCCGGCAATTGCTGCTGAACGAATGGCGAGAACCAGCGGTGTGATTGAACGCTGCTGCTAATAGCACCCGATAACGCATCGGCTTGGGACGCAAGCGAACTGTGAATCAACTCACTTTGATGAACGTATTCGGTGCGCTGCCACGCAGCAAATATCAGCCAGAGAAGGAATAGGAACGAGAGCCCAACGATCCGTGCCTTCGAGATGCGCTTGCGACTCGGTTCCTGCATTGTCTACCTTTTACGCCGTTGGACACGAACCAGCTTATGGTGCCGACCGCTGATCAGACTAGTTTTTGCGTTACCTCCCGCGTTGCCCACCACCCAGGCCAGCGTTGCCCCGGCCACTTCGATATTGCTGCCCATTTCGATTCTGGGTATCAAAACCCTGACCGGGACTTCCTTGAAATTGCGGGCCAAGTTGTTGCCCACTAGCTTGCGAACCTTGACCACGGTTGTTCGCTCCATGTCCTGCGGATTGCTGACCGCGTCCTTGCCCCGATGAATTTGCGATCTGATCGAACTCCGTTTGGGTGAGGAATTGAGCATTGTAACTTGCACCTTGACTCGCGATCTGTGTAGCAAACGCCCGCAAGTGGTTTTGTGAGCCTTGCATCAAACGTTCCAAGACCTGCCGAACTTGAGGATCCGTCGTTTGCGTCAGCACCTGCCGCAGGTCGGCGATATCCATCTCTTCGATTCTGGCTCCCACCATCAAAGCGTCAAGCGGACTACGCGTTCCGCTTGCAATGAGCGTTGTGTAAAGCTGTTGGTACTCGGGGAAGACGAACACCCCTGGGGCGTCGTTCAAATTGCCGGCGTTCGCCCCACCAGATCGGATCAATCGCTCGATAGACTGCATGTGCTGACTTTCAGCTCGGGAAATGTTCTGGAAGATGCTAAGCTTGGACGTCTTTGCCAAACTAGTGTAGACGTCCCGAGCTAGCTTCTCTTCTTCCCGCATGCGTAGCAAATCGCTCCCGCCCGCACTATTCGAGAGCACACCTGGCGTTTGTCGAATCTGATTTCCGTGCTGTAACGCAGATCTCTCGTTTCCATTTTGTGACTGCCCAACTTGACCTTGATTTCCTGCTCGTGTTTGGATTCCCGAGCCACCGGAGCCGCGGCTCTGCCCACCTCCGTTGCCTAACCCTCTTTGTGCAATCGCGTCGGTTGTGACCATCGTCAGCACCAGAAGTGCGCCGAGACCGATGAGTAAGTTTTTCATCAATTTCACCTTCGTGTTCGTTGTGTTCGTTTCCTTGAGTGATACCGAGCAAATGAGATACCGCTGTGCAAGAACGACGGTGAATTCGCTTCGGCCAGGCCACGAAACGTGCAGAATCGCATTGAAACATTGCAGCCTTTGGATGCTCATAGGACTGAGCCCTGCAAAAAATTCACATCGGACTGAATCTAGCGCTGCAAAATTTGCGCACTTCAGCCTCGTGATCGGCTCGCCCAACGAGACATTGTGCGTAAGCATGCAGCTTTCCCTCTCCTCAATACATCACTGGTCACGGAATATTCGCTCAATTGAGTGTGACAGTCAGAATGAGTCGAAGAATCGTTTATGAGTTGCGGTCGAATCGGCACGACGAATGCAAAGTCATAAAACCACCGACTCACACCGTCTCCGAGAATCAGACCGACCAAACTAGGAATTGAAATGAAGAAAATCGTTACATTCACCGTCATGTTCGGAGCCGTCGCGATCTTGGGAACCGCATTGACATGGGCAATGCCTGATGAAAACTCCGATTCGAGCGAGGCTTCCGCTAAAGCGGCCAAGCCCTGCTGTCAGGCGGAAGCTGCTGCTGTGACGCAAAGCGTCGCGGATACAACAACGGCAACGTGCTGCAATAACGTCAACACGAAAGAAGCCGTGCTCGCGGGAACTGAGTCAATCAGTGGAGAAGTTTGTCAGATTGGCAAAAAGAATGTGGGCTGTGCGCTGTGCGGAAAAGACGCCGTTGCCACAACCACTGACAGTGCAAATTTCTTGACGACAACAACCGCCCAGGCGAAGGTTTGCTCGGAAGGGCAATGCCCCGATTCTGCTACTGGTAATCAATGCGGCAGTACCAATTCCAACGAGTCTGGAGGCGGAATGGGGCATGGCCGCGGACTGGGAAAGGGAAACACTGGCGATTCACAGCACGACCAGGATCACCAGGACTTTCTCTTTCTGATCGAGCATCGCGACTCCATCCGTCGCACTGTCAAGAGTCTGCCCAATGGCATCGAATCGCAAACTGAATCGGACGATGCCGCCGTCGCAGAAATGATTCAGGTGCATGTCGAGGCGATGTATCACCGGGTTGAGAACGCCAATCCCATCCGCATGCGAGACCCCATCTTTCGCGAAGTCTTCGCGAACGCTGACAAGATCAAGATGGAAGTTGAGCGAACCGATAAGGGCGTCCGTGTGAAGGAGACATCGACTGACGTCTATACCGTTAAACTGCTGCAAGAGCATGCAAAAGTTGTTTCGCTGTGGATCAAAAATGGCTATTCAGAATTGCCAAAGAACCATGCAGCTCCCAAACGATAGTTCGGATCGCCGATTAAGTCGAACGATGAGACCGGGGACTGCATTGGATGTATTCCGAAGCCGTTTTCGTTGTCTCGGTGAACGCTGTCCGGGACGTCCACGCCAACATGCAACGGAGTGCATTTGAAATGCATGACTCAGACGCTAAGCAACAAAAGATGCGTTAAGCGTAGCCTTGACGCAAGGGTTGACATGCCTGCTACCCAGGACGATGCAAGCGACGTTAGTCAAGAGAAAAAATACCGAATCAATCCGATGCGCGTCTCGTGTATGTCGGCGAAGAAGTGATTCAACTATCAGATCAGCACTTGACCTGCTGCGAAACCGTCTGCGCGCGGCTTCCATTGTCTTGTCGGTGATAATGGACTTCGCCTTCTTGCGAAGCCTCCTGCGTTCGGAGGCTCAAAACGTTTCCGATTGGGCGAACGAACAAAACCAAAGGCGCTGGGAGAATAGATAGAACGTGAAGTTCAACCCAAATAGGTGCTGGGTCGCATTCGGACATCTGTTCAAATTTTTGTACAGTTACCATCGCTTGATCGGACACATCAAGGACAAAAAAAGTTCGCCTTTGCAGCCAATTTCTCTTGGAACGGTACGTCAACCCTGATGTGCATGGCGGGTGATTGATTAAAGAATGCCCACTTTAGTCGTTAGCACACCGACGTTCAAAGAGCTGTATTCGCTCCCGGATTGGCTTCGCAAGTTGTTGGACGAGTCGGGTGGGTGCCGTTTCTTGTCATACCATTGCAACCTTGTGGGTTAGCCATGTAGGCATAGAACGTCAAAATGCCGCCGATCCCTCGACTCCCCGTCCGGTATCGCATGAGCAGAGATTGCCCGGTGCCTTCAAAGCGAGCTTCGTCAGACAAATTACAAATTACCCTCCTTTTCCGCGTATCGCTCTTGCTGTTCCGGATTGTCAAAGTCGTGATACCAGAAAAGAGCAGCATCGCTTTCATGCGGTTGCTGCTCAGCCATCACAATACAATCAATTCGCGGCGTGTTAGGAACATCGGCTGCACTCAAGCAGATCGGCAAACTGGTCATCACCGGCAAGGCAACTGAGGCGTTCCATAACTGTTTCATTTCTCGCTCCACCTCCATTGAATTAAGGGCAGCCCTATTGTGGTGCAACGACGACTTCAAAATCTGCGCCTTTGATCTTGCGCAACTCCTCGTGCAACACCGGTATCCGTGGGTCGGGAGTCACGGAGATCGCCCAATCGTTGCCGTTGTCAGCGACGATCATACCGTATCGCTTCAAACCCTTCAGGATAGCCTGAACTGGCGGCGAGAATTCGCTGAAGTCGAAGTCCTCTCGCAGCCTCAGACGTTCGCCCATGCGCGGCAAGTTTTCGTCGGCCAGTTGGCTGGCGTAGTGCGTTGCAGGATGAACATATTCGTTTCGCGAGTTGCGAACGGTCATTCGCATGGCGTGCTCGACAATCCCGCGTTTGAGTTCGTCGTAACGCACGACGGCGGGAAAGATCGGCAAACCGGCTGCATCGGCTGACGTCCAACCCTCTGGTCGCAATTCGTTTGTTTTCAAATCGAAAATCGAAACCTGCCCGGCCGCCCAACCGTCGGCTGTTTTCCCGAACGTAAAAAACTCGTACAGCATGCGGTTCGCGGGATCGACCACGATCGCGTGGCGGTCGCCTTCGTACTTCGCCGGTCGTCGTTGCACTTCATCCAGCGTCATCCGGCTATTGCTGTCGCGTTGATAGAATACCGGCCAGCCTTCGACCGGAATGTTCTCGGGCACGGGAAACGGCCCGGCATCCGACTCGTCCGGGTATTCGATGACGTTAACGTCGACGCGCGGCTGATTCGGCGGGACGATTATGAAGCCCATGTCGGGATTGTAGCGGAATGGTTTTTCGGCACCGATCGAGGCGACGATGTTCTTGGAGTTAGGATGCAGCGGCCAATCTTCG
>JBBSJZ010000163.1:0-10876 GCA_038256795.1 Pirellulales bacterium
GTCATCGGTCGCAATGTCGGATGCTGCAACGAGACCTTCACACCGTTCACGATTGGCAACAACTTCCAACGATGGTTGACGAGCAACTCTTCAACCAAACGGCTGCCGCGACCGATGCAAATGACCGCCACGTCCGGAGAACCAGGCTTGGCCAACTCGTCCCAAGCGATCACTTCACGCGGCACACGATCCGGCGTTAGTTGGAACGAGTCGAACACCAATTCCGCTGCGATTCGCGAACCGCTCCGCTCCGGTCCCACCGCGCATCGATGCCCGGCCAACTCGGTGATCGAGTTGACACCCGAGTCATCACGCGCGAGCAGGTGAACGGCTTCGTAGAACAGCGGCGCGACGACGCACAAGCGATCGTCGTTCACCGCCGAAGCTTGCATCGGTGCGAGCAACACCTCGCCCGCGAGCAGTTTGGCACGATTGTCAAGGGACCCGCCGGTACGAACGACACTCGTTCGCAACACGTGATTCGCCGCCAAGCGTTTCGCCAATTGATCGGAGACCTCGTCGTAAACGCCTCCATCGAGTCCGCCCGCGATGACGACTTGCCGCGGCATCGCCGCGCGAGAACGCTGAACAAGATTCACTGCGAGAGCGAGCACCAACGGCGAGAGCAAGACGATTCCGATCATGCAGGCTTGAAAGCGACGATGCCCCAGCGACGGATTGACCACGCGTCGACCCAGCAGCGCAGCGACGAGAGGAACACATTCAAGCCAATGCCACGCCTTGAGCACCATCGATCGTGGTCGGGCCATGATCGGTCGCGAGTCGAGAAACGCATCGAGGTCGTCGGCCAATTGATCGGCGGACGCGTAACGATCGCTCGGACTTTTTTCCAAACACTTGGCAACGATCGTTTCCAAATCTGCGGGTGCATCCGATCGATGCAGACGGACGGAGGGTGCGGGTTCATGGATGACTTGCAAAAGGGTTTGCATCACGGTGTCGGCAACGAGTGGCGGTCGTCCACTGAGACACGCGAACAAGATTGCACCGAGCGAGTAAACATCACTTTGGCGAACCGCACGATCACTGTGTCCGCCCGCTTGCTCGGGCGCCATGTAGTGCGGCGTGCCAATGGCCGTACCGCTCCCCGTCACACTGCTATCACCGTCAAGGTGCTTGGCTAAACCAAAATCAGTGATGTGGATTTGGTCTTCGTGATCGATCAACACGTTGGCCGGTTTAAGATCGCGATGCAATACGCCTTTGTGGTGAGCGTGGGCGATGGCGCGAGCCACGTCGCGGACGTAACGTGCGGCGTCACGGACATGGAGCTGGCCCTCATTGATCTTTTTTTGCAAGTCCGTGCCGTCAATAAACTCCATCGAGAAGTAATGGTGCCCGGCGAGGTGACCGAATTGGTAAACGGAAACGATGCCGGGATGCTTGAGTAGCGCCGACGCTTGAGCCTCGGTGTAGAACCGACGCACTTCGTCTTCGCCAGCCAAAATGCCACTGCGAATCATCTTCACCGCGACTTGACGCTGCAAATGCTTTTGCTTGGCAAGATAAACAACGCCCATCCCGCCGCGGCCGAGTACCTTCAACAATTGGTAGTCACCGAGCGAGAATGGCAGCGTCGGGCCCGGATCGCCTTTCGCTCGCCGTTCCATCGGCAACGTGATCGCAGGATCGCCGCCGGATAATGCTCCCGCGGATTGCTCGCTGAGCGACATCGCGTTGAGGGCGATCGTGTCCGCGCCCGTGGAAACACCGCGGCTCGGCGCCAGTAACCCGCCGCTGGATAGCGATGCTCGACCAATCATGTCCGCGGCTTCCATCAATTGCCGGAGCTCCACAGCCAGGGATGGGAACTGGGCGATGAACTCTTCGCGGCTGCGCATCGTCCCTTGGTCGCACGACTTCAGGTAAGCCGCGAAAGCTTCGTCGAGCGGATCGGTCGTGGGAAACGGATCGGGCATGGTGATGTCAGCGGCACAGTTCGAGCCCACCAAAGGCGCGCCGAATGTCGGAATCGATCCCTGAGATTGTACTGCAACGCCGCCGCCCCCGATCATCCCCCCTTTGCCACCCGTGATAGTTCGGCATCACGCTGAGTTCTTGCGGACGGCGACGCGGTGGAAGTGCAAGTGAACTTCTCGATCCACCACGCGGCGGACGCCTTCGGCGAGACACTCGGGCTCGTTGCTGCTTTCGCCGCGGCGAATGATCTCGTCCAGGGGTGTACCCGGGTTCACGGAGAAGGTTTGCTGGTTGATCGTTTGGTTCCCGGCATCGAGTTCGGGGATGATGAAGTGACACGTCGCTCCGTAGGTCAACATCCGCGCGTTGTAGGCATCTTGATAGGGCCGGAATCCGGGGAAGCCTGGGAGGAGTCCGTGGTGCAAATTGATGATGCGACCGCCGGCAAATTGCCAACACGTATTCGCGGACATGATGCGCATGTAGCGAGCGAGAATCACATAGTCGACATCGAACTCGTCCAGCAATGCGACGAGCGCGGTATCGTCGACTTTTCCGGTCTCGTCACCGATATTGCGAAACGGCACGTTGTAGGTTGCGGCGAGTCCCGCGAGTTTGCGACGATTGGAAATCAGCACCGAGACTTCCGCTTTGATCACACCGGATCGGACGGCCTCGAGGATCGCTCGCGGCGTGTGCTCGACGAACGTGCCGCATACCGCCAATCGCGGGCGTGGGGCATGAGCCTCGGGACTCCAGACGCGGATCGCGAGTCCCGTGTGCTCGCCGATTTGCCGCATCGCATCCTGCAGCTTGGGATATTCGGCAGCATCAATGTCCAGCCGACAGAGCATCGCAAACAATTGCTCCTCGTCATGGTCGTACATCTGGATTTCGGCGATTCGCGCCCCGCGACCTGTCACGTGGTGAATGATCGGATCCGCGAGCCCAACATTGTCGGGCCCCAGGGCAGTGATGACGACTTCCATAGTGGTGGGTGCCCTTTCGGCGATTGATCGATGGTCGTGGTGCGGTTGGGGGTGATCCACCGCGGGCCATGTTGCATATTGTGCCGCTTTGTTACGCTTTCGCTTCAAGACCGAAGCGTCATTGTGAACTTACCCAGCGAGAGCCGAAACATGTCAACCGCCACCGCTCCCGTCAAGCGACGCCGTGCTGATTATCCCAAAGCAGCGAACCTTTGCGAACACTGCACGGCGAAGTGCTGTCACTACTTCGCGTTGCCGCTGGACGAGCCCCACACGCGCCGCGACCTCGACTTCATTCGCTGGTACCTGCTGCATGATCGAGCCAGTGTTTTTGTTGACGATGATACCTGGTACTTGCTGGTCCACACGACGTGCAAGCATCTGCAGAGCGATAATCGCTGCGGTATTTACGAGACGCGGCCCCAAATCTGTCGAGAGTACACGACCGACGCTTGTGAGTTCGAGGATGATTGGTGTTACGACAAGTACTTCGAAACGTCGGAACAGATCGACGAGTACGCCGACGCCTTGTACGGACCCCAATTCCCACCGCCGAACGTATCCCACCGTGACTCGATCCGCAGCCGCCGCCCGACTGGTCTACCCGTCGTCTCCTAGCGTTGTGCGAAAAAAAGTGTCCGACCCCTTTTGTGCTGAAAGCACCCGCAGGGCCGGTTCCCGGCAAAAGCGGTCGGACACTTTTTTTTCGCCCGTTCCTAGGAATGTTTCATGGCTTTGATCCAGCCGCGGACCCTCAAAGGGTTTCGTGACTACTTGCCCTCGATGATGATCCCTCGCGAAGGGATCATGCAGACCGCTCGTGAGGTGTTTCGCTCGTTCGGGTTCGCGCCGATTGATACGCCCGCGCTCGAGTACCTCGAGATTCTGACGGGCAAAGGCAGTGACGAGACCGATCGCCAAATCTTCCGCTTCCGTGACGCGGGTGGTCGCGACGTCGCGATGCGATTCGATTTGACCGTGCCACTAGCGCGGTTTGCGGCCCAGCACATTGCGACGCTCGGAACCCCTTTCAAACGGTATCACATCGCCCCGGTGTGGCGCGGCGAAGCGCCGCAAGCGGGACGCTATCGCGAGTTCGTGCAATGCGACTTCGACACGATCGGCACCGAGTCGGTGCTCGCCGATATCGAAGCCGTCGTCGTGATCGACACTCTGTTGCGGGCGATCGGTTTCGAACGCTTCACGATCGCGATGAACAACCGAGGCATCCTGACGTCGTTGATGTCGAGCCTCGATTTAGCCGACAAAACGGTCCCGGTTCTGCGCAGCCTCGATAAGCTCGCCAAGATCGGACGCGAAGCGACGATCGCCGAAATGTGTCGCGCCGCCGAAATTGAAATCCCGCAAGCCGAGTCGGTGCTGGCGCTCGCCGATTGCCAGGGCACGGCCGATGAGACCCTGGCGAAGCTCCGCCAGCTGCTTCGCACCAGCGACGAGGGTGCTGCGGCCGTCGATCGACTCGCGGAGATTCATGCGGGAGCCGTCACCGCGGGGGTCTCGCCGGATCGAATCAAGCTGGATCCCTCGATCGCCCGTGGTCTCGATTATTACACGGGTGTGATCTTTGAAACGACACTCGATGATTTGCCGGGGATCGGTAGCATCTGCAGCGGTGGTCGCTACGACAATCTCGCCGGTTTGTACACGAAGCAACACCTGCCGGGTATCGGCGCTTCGCTCGGGCTGGATCGATTGCTTGCCGCCATGGAAGAGCTCGATCTGTTGCCGCACGCATCCACGCCGGCGGCCGTCTTCATCCCACTGTTCGATGCAGCGCGGCGAGACGACTATTTGAAATTGGCAACGCGACTTCGCCAGGCCGGGATCGCCGTCGAAGTTTATCCTGACGCGAAGAAACTTGGCCAACAACTCAAGTATGCTGACGCCCACGGATTCACGATCGCGATCGTCGTCGGAGATACCGAATGGTCAACCGGAATGTGCCAAGTGAAAACCTTGGCCACGAAGGAAACCGCCGACGTCCCCTACTCGCACGACGATCCCAGTTCGCTCATCGAACTCGTTCGCCAAATCTTGACGAAGTAGAAGAATTGGCACTCGTCAGCAAGAGGCGGCCCTTGAAGCTACTGGCGAAGGATCGATGGTACGGCTTGGTTGGTCATTCGGAGTACGGGTTACTGACGACTTCGCCGGCGACGGGGTTGCCGTTCGCGAGCCAGGAGTTCATTTCTTCGGCGTTGACGAAACCGACGGCGTCGTGAATTTCTTGGCCGTCACGAAATAGAATGAGTCGGGGAATCGAATTGACCTGGTATTGCCTCGCCAGCCCCGGTTCATCGTCGACGTCGACCTTGACGATTTGGGCACGATCTCCGGCGAGCGTCGAGAGTTTTTGCAGTTCCTGATCGACTTGCACGCAGGGACCGCACCAGGTCGCGCCGAATTTGACCAGCACCAAGCCGGGCCCAGCGATCCGCGCTGAAAAATCTTCGGAGCCGACGGACGGTAGCTCAGCGCCGCTGGGCAGACTGACTCGCGAACACGCGCCGATGCCTAGCGTGAGTAGGATCACGATCAATGTCGGGGCAATGCAACGCGTCATTTTGGTCATCGTTTTGGTCTCGGTGGCTGGGTCAGGCAGTTTTCCCTCGCGGTCATCGAACCAGCGGACTGCGCATCGCCATTCGTGATAAACTATCGAGCTGCGCTTAGGAATACTAAAACTTGCGATTCGATATCGATTGAGCTGGAGAGTATGGCATGTTGAGACGAATTTTTTGCGGGATGTTGCTCGCTTTTGCCGCCCCGGTCACTGCATTGCAAGCGGCCCAGCCCAACGTGGTCCTCATCTTGGTGGATGACCTCGGACTGCACGATTTATCGTGCGAGGGCAGCACGTTTTACCGGAGCCCGAACATTGATCGCTTGGCCAAGGACGGGACGCGGTTCACCCAGGGCTATGCGACGTGCTGTGTGTGCAGTCCCTCGCGAGCCAGCATCCAACTTGGGCAATTTCCAGCGCGACACGGTATCACGAACTGGATCGGCGCCGCATCAGGCACGAACTGGGACCGCGATGACCGCGTGCTGCCCGCGAATTATGTCCGCCAATTACCCGCCGACCAAGTGACGATTGCCGAAGCGCTCAAAGAAGCTGGCTACGACACGTTCTTCGCTGGCAAGTGGCACCTTGGCGGGGACGGATCGCTACCCTCGGACCACGGTTACGACATCAACATCGGCGGTCTCGACAAGGGTTCGCCGCCGAGCGGATTCTTTTCGCCGTACGACAACCCGAGGCTGGCGGATGGTCCCGCCGGCGAATCATTGCCGCTGCGTCTGGGTCAAGAAACGAGCAAGTTCATTCAAACACCTCGCGAAAAACCGTTCTTCGCGATGCTGTCATTCTACAGCGTTCATGCGCCCGTCCAGACGACGCAGCAGCTCTGGTCCAAGTACCGCGACCTAGCACCCCAGCTTGCCGACGGTGCGGAGCGGTTCAAGGTCGATCGGACGTTGCCCGTTCGCCAAGTGCAAGACCATCCGGTTTACGCGGGCATGATCGAAACCATGGACGCCGCCGTCGGTCAAGTGCTCACGGCGATCGACGATCAAGGCCTTCGTGATTCGACGATCGTCATTTTTACGAGCGACAATGGTGGCGTCTCCTCCGGTGACGCCTTCGCGACCTCGAACTTGCCACTTCGCGGTGGCAAGGGGCGGCAATGGGAAGGCGGTATTCGCGAGCCGTTCTACATCCGCGATCCCCAGCTCGGCGGTGGCACGACCAATGACACGCCCGTGACCGGTGCCGATTTGTATCCGACCATCCTTGATCTCTGTGGCGTGCCGCTGCGACCGGGCAACCATGTCGACGGCAAAAGCTTGAAGCCGTTACTGGAAGGGAAATCGATCAGCGATCGACCGCTGTATTGGCACTACCCACACTATGACAACCAGGGCGGTGAGCCGAGTTCGATTCTCCGCGTCGGTAACGAGAAACTCATCCACTACTATGAAGATGATCGCCACGAGCTTTACAACCTCCAGGATGACCCGTCGGAACAGCACGACTTGGCCAGCGAACAACCGGACCGAGCACGACAGCTCGCCGAGCAATTGCGAACGTGGCTGGACAGCGTCGCGGCCCAGTACCCGCAGCCGGATCCGCGCTACGACGAGGCGAGAACGGCACAGAAATGGCAGCGTGCTCACGGCCAACTCAAACGAAACCTCGAACGCACGCATGCCGCGATGCTCGACCCCGATTGGAAACCTAACCCCACGTGGTGGGGCAGCCAAGCGGCCGTGGACTAACTCCGCTGTCACCCACGCTCGCAACCGTTCCCGTTGCCATCATGTTTTGAATCGGACTTATTCCTCCACCGACCGATGCTCCTGAGATGCTTTCACCGCGACTGAGCCGTTACTACGCTCAAAGTATGTTCTATCCGACGTTGGCGTGGAATTACTGGCTCGCACGCGTGCTGAATCAACGCCGCTGGTGGGATCGTATCGATCCGCTGGTAATCGTCGGTGCGTTCCCATTCGGTCGTGATGTCGCGGGACTTTACCGCGAAGGGGTGCGAGCGGTGGTCAACACTTGCGAGGAGTACGCCGGGCCGATTGTGCAGTACGAGCATCACGGGATTGACCAGTTGCACATCCCGACGACGGACTTCACGCATCCACGCATCGAAGATGTCAATCGAGCCGTTGATTTTGTCCAGCGGCATGTCGAACATGGCGACTCGGTCTATATCCATTGCAAGGCCGGTCGGGCGCGCAGTGCAACGGTGGCGATCTGTTGGTTGATGAAGTACCGCGGCCACTCGATCGATGAAGCTCAAAAGTTGCTGCTGGAAAAACGACCGCACATCAATCCCCGCCTGACCGAGCGACCGGTGGTGAGGCAGTTCGCGGAGTCCATCCTGCACCGCGACCCCACGGACTCGGTACGCGTCGAAACGGAAAATTAGACACGGCACCATGGTTTGCGTTAGGCTGGTTGCACTCCCACCACCAGCGCGAAACCCACCATCCCGCCATGTCGCGTCCCATCTCCAGTCTTGTTGCTCTTCTTCTCTTAGCTTCGGCGCTTCGCGCGGAGGTCGATTACTCGGCGGATATCAAACCGCTTTTCGAAGAAAAGTGCGGGGCATGTCACGGAGTTCTCAAGCAAGAAGCGGGGTTGCGGTTGGATCATGGGTCACTCGTCCGCCAAGGCGGCGATGATGGCCGTGTTGTCGATCCGAATGACGTGAGCGGTAGTCGATTGATTGGCCGCGTTTCAACGGCGGAGCTTGATGAACGCATGCCGCCCGATGGCGAGGGAACGCCGCTGACGCCGGATCAAATTCGCCAACTCATTGAGTGGATCGGACTCGGTGCGCCGAGTCCCGAGGACGAACCGATTTTGGACTCGCCCGCCCAGCACTGGGCATACCAGCCACCGATGAAGTCACCAATCTTGGCGGCGGTCATCGAGTCCGGGACGGACCATCCGATCGACGTGTTGGTGCAAACGACGTATCGCGAGCAAGGACTGGCGCCGGTCGCGGCGGCTCGATGGCCAGCACTCGTTCGACGCGTCTATCTCGATGTGACGGGATTGCCGCCGACGCTTGAGGATCAAAATAGTTTCCTCGCGTCGCCATCGCCGGATGCTTGGAACGATCTCGTCGAGCGGTTACTCGACGATCCGGCGTACGGAGAGAAGTGGGGCCGGCACTGGATGGATGTTTGGCGGTACAGCGATTGGGACGGATACCAGAACGAAGTGCGAGGCAGTCAACGACATGTTTGGCACTGGCGTGACTGGATCATTGAGTCGCTCAATGCCGACAAAGGCTACGACCGAATGACCCTCGAGATGTTAGCGGCCGATGAGATCGCGCCGGACGACATGAGTGCGCTGCGTGCGACCGGATTCCTGGCTCGCAACTATCACATCAGCAACCGCGATATCTGGCTCGACGCCACCGTCGAGCACACCGCCAAAGCGTTCATGGGAATGACGATCGCGTGTGCCCGTTGTCACGATCACAAGTTCGATCCGATCTCGCAGCGCGAATACTATGCACTGCGAGCGATCTTCGAGCCGCATCGAGTTCGCACCGAGCGTTTGCCTGGGCAAGCGGATCTGAGTGTGCAAGGGCTACCGCGTGCCTACGATGCGGATCTCGATGTCGCCACCTATTTGTATCATCGCGGCAACGAAAAGAATCCTGACAAGGAACATCCGGTCGCCGCGAACGTTCCCGCAATGGTCACGGTACCGTTCGCCATCCAGCCAGTCACGCTGACGCGTCAGGCCACCCATCCCTTCATTAAAGAATTCATCGAAGCCGAAGACGTCGCGGATGCTGAGTCACAACTCGCCGTCGCGACGGATGCCTTGGCGACCCGAGCGGCCGAAGCGACGGCGGAGCATCGCCAAGCCGTGACGGTCGCCCAGTCGCGACTCGAATCCCTCAAACTTCGATGGGCCGCTACGAAGGCAAACTTGGACAGCCAAGCATCGGCCCAAGAGCTCGCGTCGGAAGCGGCATCCGCCGAGCGTTTGCTAAAGCTCGAACAGTCGTTGTTGAGCGTGTTGCAAAAACGTGCGCTGCGAGAACTGGCGAAGACATCGTCGGAAGCGGACGAAGCCAAGAAGCGGGCATTGATCGAGACTCGAGAACAAGAACTTGCGACGGCTCAGCAACAGCTCGTCGATGCCTCGGTTGCCAAGCTCGAGATCAACGAATCCTTCACGCCGGTGGGGACGAGTTACCCGACGACCAGCAGCGGCCGCCGGCTGGCGTTGGCCCAGTGGATCACTCACCGAGATCACCCACTCACGGCGAGGGTGGTCATCAATCATATTTGGCTGCGGTACTTCGGCACGCCGCTGGTCGATAACGTCTTCGACTTCGGGCTGCGTTCGCCTCGCCCGCTGCATCACGCATTGCTCGATCACTTGGCCGTGGAATTGATGGAGCATGATTGGAGCATGAAGCACATTCATCGCTTGATCTTGACGTCTCAAACGTATCGATTGAGTTCGGACGCGGAGCAGCTCAGCCAAGCCGATCGCCTCAGGAACGTGGAGCTCGATCCCGATAACCAGGCGTTTTGGCTCGCGAACGTGCGACGTTTGGATGCCGAGTTGGTCCGCGACAGCTTGCTGGCGGTGGGTGGATCGCTCGATCGCAGTCGAGGCGGCGAAGACCTCGATTTTCGCGCCGGCGAAACGACACCTCGGCGCAGTCTGTACTTTCGGCACGCTTACGAAAAGCAAATGCAGATGCTCGTGGTCTTCGATGCGGCGAACCCGACGGATTGTTACCGCCGCAGTGAATCCGTGATTCCTCAGCAAGCACTGGCACTGGCGAACAGTGCGCTCGCGCGAGATCAATCGCGACTGTTGGCGAAGCGTTTGAGTCATGAAGCGGCGGAACCTTCCGCGTTCATTGAATTGGCGTACCGTGTGACGCTCGGTCGCTCCGCTGAAGAGGACGAATCTTCGGCATGCCTCAGCTTTCTCAATCAGCAAACCGAATTGCTGGCGTCGCCCACCCTGCTGGAAACGATCCAGTCGCCCACCAAAACGCTCACGCCAGCGGCAGATGATCCGGCCCAGCGGGCTCGCGAGAGTTTGATCCTGGTGCTCCTCAACCATAACGACTTCGTGACACTGCGATGAATCAAGTGCCCCCTCAATTTGCCTCCGCCGCGCGAGCGAATCACAACCGACGCGGGTTCTTGCAGGATCTCGGACTCGGTTTTGGGAGTGTCGCACTCGCGAGTTTGCTGCAGCGAGACGTTGCCGCCCAAGCTCCGCTCAATGTCATCGCTCCGCGTGCCAAGAACGTGATTTGGCTGTTCATGATTGGCGGCGCGAGCCACCTCGAAACCTTTGATCCGAAACCGGCACACAATCAATTCGCCGGAAAAACGATCGCCGAAACCCCGCACGCCGA
>JBBSJZ010000164.1:0-10862 GCA_038256795.1 Pirellulales bacterium
AAGCTCCGCCGCGAGTCGAATCGAACATCGTTATGTTCGGGTTCAAGTCAGAAGGATCCGAATCGGAGACCGAACCGGAACCATCATACTGCGAAGCAAAATCAGCGAATGTTGAGAGAATATCGCTCGGTAAACTAAGGGAAATCAAACGCAAGGAAATCCATAACCGCGGGGGTGACAGCGACACGCCACTCCTGCGACAAAACAAACGATTAACATGGGGGGATAGTGAGAGAGATCAAAAGAGGCCATTGATGAAGTGGCGCTAGCGGTGCCAACAGCGTGGCTTGACCGAACAAAGGTGACTCGTTTCGAGGTGACTGTCCACTCTGGCGTCACATTCACACGACGCAAGTTCAGTCACCCGGACCGTCACGGATTCCCCGTGAGCAAACTGGTCGTGGACGACTGCCTAAGAGGGACGCGAATGACGCCCAGGCAACAAACTCGGTACTAGCGGACTCGAGTTTCATTTATCTGCTAAAGCTGAGTATATACGTTTTTTAAACGGTGTCAAGCCAGGCTCGAGGGTATCCGTGACCCATGCACTGGGGTGCCCAGCGTGAGTGCTGGGATTGGCACCAGACTCAACTGGGATTGGCACCAGACTCAAGGTGGACTCCGACTGTGGTAACTTTATTCCACCGGCGCACCCCCGAAGTCCACGACGCGCACCGCCCCCTCCCCCCCGTGCCGACCAGCTTCAGACGCCGACCCATGAACCGACTCAGCCACGATGCTCGCGAGATTTGGGACGCCGGGGTGGACTCTGTGCGAGCCCAACCATTGATTCGCCGCGAAGTTCGTCTCGATGGCGAGTTCCTGCTCATGGGTGACCACCACTGGAATCGTGCTGACTTCGATCGCATCCTGTTGGTGGGTGCGGGAAAAGCGGCGACAGAAATGACCTCGGGTTTTGTTTCGGCGGCGAGTCGGTGGCGTCCCATCTCCGGCTGGATCAACGTGCCCGGCGGTACCGAGCGTCCCATCCCAGGAGTCACCGTTCACGTCGCTCGACCGGCGGGATCCAATGAACCGACATCGACGGGCGTTGCAGGCAGTCGCCAGATAATAGAATTACTGAAGCGAGCGGGGCAGCGAGATTTATGCATCGCACTCATCTCCGGCGGTGGCAGCGCCCTGCTACCGCTGCCGACACGCGGCATCACGCTCGACGATAAACTCGCAGTCACTCGCTGCCTGAGCAGCGGCGGCGCGACCATTGGTGAACTGAATACCGTTCGCAAACACCTCAGCGACATCAAGGGTGGCGGCATGCTCACGGCATGTGCCTCGGGCGAACTGGTGACGCTCGTGCTTTCGGACGTGCTCGGTGATCCACTGGATGTCATCGCTTCGGGACCCACCGTGCTCGATTCGTCGACGCCCGCCGACGCCCTCGATGTGCTGCGGCGATTCGATGCACGACGGACGCTACCCGAAAGTGTCTATCGAACGCTTGAGCTCGCGTCGCCAAAAACCGTATCACCCACGACCCAGTCGACGGTCATCGTGATCGGCAATAATGCCGTCGCCGTCGACGCGAGCGGCATTCGAGCGGAGTCACTCGGTTACAACCACGTGATGCAGATCGCCCGCGACGGTGAAGGTGCGGCTGAAGACGTCGGCCGACACCTTGCCGAGATGACGCTGCTAATGCTGAAAGGCGGCAGCAACAATTGCTTGATCACGGGAGGCGAGCCAACCGTGACGCTCATTGAACCGAAACAGCGAGGCCGAGGCGGGCGAAACCAGCAACTCGTCTTGGCGGCGTACGTGCATCTACTCGAAACCGCCGGCGAGTCCGACCCTTGGAATCGATTCTCGATTCTATCCGGTGGCACGGACGGTGAAGATGGCCCCACCGATGCCGCCGGAGCGGTGCTCGACGCATCGGTCCATGCCGCGGCACAGCGATTGAACCTTGATCCGCGGGATTATTTGCGCCGCAATGATGCCTACAGCTTTTTTGAGCAAGCCGGGGGACTGATCGTTACCGGGCCGACGGGCACGAACGTCTGTGATGTGCGCGTGGTCACGGTTCTCACTTCTTAAAGATTGCTGCCAACTCGTCGAGTATCCATGGGTCGGGTGCGCCCGATGCTTCGAAGACGAGGAGTGCGAAATTGTCGGCGAGCACTTCTTCGGGGTGAATGATGTATCCCGTGTTCCGCCCGATCCGCCGCAAGTAGTCCGGTGCCTGTCGCGGGCTGAGCAACTGCAATTCGCCATTGACCACCATCGGCAACCACCTTCCGCCGGTCTCTTCAAGCTGGAGCAGTTTAAAATCGAGATTTTGAAAGAGACCACCCGGAAGTGATTCGGCCGATTTACACAGCGTGATCGGGACGACCGAGATTTTGTCATCGCGGCCCGCCATCTCCAACTCGATCCGGTGCCGATGAATCGGTGCATCAGGATTGGTCAACCGTCGACCTTTTAGTTGCTCTGGCCACTCGATTTCATTGCATGGAGTGAACCCCAGGATTGCGTACAGTCGATCCCTCAATTCGGGATGGTGGCTGCTCATGACATGAAACAATTCGTGCGCAAGAGTCTGAGACATTTTCTCGGACTCCGCAAAAAATCTATCTGGAAGAATGATGCTCGCGGCTCGGCAATGCGGTGCGTTCGCTTCGACTTCCGCAATGACTCGAACGAGGTTGATGTTGGCAGGAAGCTGCAGCTCGTACGCTTTGAACTTCTCCCTCAATTCTTGAATCGATTGCGACACGGACGAAATATCTTCGGAGGACCACTCGCGAACTCCAGCCTGCAGCGATTGCACGTAAAGCTCTTTCGTCACCGGTTTCGCGGACTGCAAACGAATCTGTCGTTCCAACGGTCGCAGGGTGCGGACAAAGGCGTCTTCCTCAGCGATCAGTGCCCTGCCTCGCTCGGCCGAAACAAATCGGATCATCGTGCTTTCGGTGAGCGGCTGCTCAATGACTTGGTCAGCCAAAACCCCGAGCGATAGGCCAAGCGTCAAAACTGAGGCGCCGATAAAACGTTGCCAAACTCGCATTCCGAAATCTCCCGACATGAAAAAACTCCTTTGGACATTGCTCGCTTAGAGCCGTTCGTCATGGCATGATTCTCAACCAATCCTACACGATCGCCATCGGACTTTCTCGATTTCAATCGTGGCCCCCTTTTGTGAAATGGCAGACCGTTGTTGAGCGAAGCAATGGCTACAGAGGAAAATGATCTGCGGGGCCGTACAGGGGCAAATAGCGATAGGGGACTTCAAGGATCATCGCGGCCATCGCGGTGGTGTAGAGCCGGCCGCCGATGTCACCCCAGTCGTCCTTGAAATGCCATGAGCCGCCTTCGTGAACCGCTTGGCTTTGCGTCACGATCAGGTGCTGTCGAACGATGGCAAAGTAGTCGCCGAAGTCGCGGTGCCCGGCGTGATGCAGCGCCAACGTGGCGTAGTAATCATGATAGACGTTGGTGCGAGTCGGGCCGCGACGCGCCATTTGCGTGAGTGCACTTTCGAATGGCGTGAACCCCGGCGGGTCACCTAGATACAAGAGCAATGTCAACCCGATCGCCGTCGTCGTTGGCTTCGCGGGGGGACCTTGGTATCCGAACGCGTAGGGTTTATTTGCATCCGCCATCGAGATGACAAAGCTCTTTGCCCGCGGCATTGTCGGCGTTGGCAAACCGATTTGATTGCGACGTGCGGCGACAAGCGATAGCACCTGCCAACCTGTCAGCGTCGTGTCACCGGGGCTGCCCGGGACATAGCCCCAGGAGCCATTGCTGTGCTGGGCAGCACACGTAAAGTTCGTCGCTTCCTTCGCGAGTTGAATGAGCTCGCGATCGAATTGCCCGTCCTTGCCGCTCATCGCGGCCGCTTCCGCGACAGCCATCAGGGCGATGCCGTGTCCGTACATACTGCCTTGTTGCCAATCGATACCGGTCTCGGTTTCGAGTCCGGCACCGCGCAGGTAATACAATCCCTTCTGGACGACCTCGGCGTACTTGCCTTGCTCGTGCGTGTAACCCGCCCCCAAAAATGCTAGTAGCGCCAGTCCGGTCGCCGCAGTCGACGGCGTCGGCGTGCTATCGTCCTGCCGTTTGCTGTCGCGGCATCGCCCGTCGCACGGCTGAGTCGACAAGTCAAATGACCATGCCCCACTCCCGCGTTGATGATCGGCAAGCCACGCGAGTGCCGCTTCGACGGCTCGCTCACTTTCTTCTGTTGCACCGTGGTCACGACCCACTCGCTCGCGAGCCGAGCCGAGACGACCCTCGAGGCTGCTCGACGATGGTAAACGCGTGAGGCTAGCTCGGCTGGACGCTGAGTCACTCGGCGATGCCAAGGCAGCGAGCTCCGGCGGCACTAAATCCAAGGACCCGGACTCATTGTCCTCGACGCGATTGAGCGGCCCGAAGCGAAGTTTCGCAAGATCGACTAACGGCGATTCGTCGCTTGGGGTCAATGCGTCAACAGGTTCGTCGGGGATGTCAAAAGCCCTCTTCGGCGTTGATTCAGCTCGGATCGAAACACTCATCGGGATGGACTCCGACGCCGGACCCAGCGTGAACCGCATGGGCTTGCGCGCACCATCGGCCCGAGCAAACGTCCACAATGCGAGTGCGAGCAGCAGTGCCGTGTGCACAATGGTGCTGACGAGACAACTCATCCAACGAGAATCGTCACTCCAACGCCGCTTCACCACTCCCCGGCTACCGTCGACGCTGGAGGGAATCTCTCGCTCGATCTCTGGCGTCTGTTCCCAGCGCGCAGCCACCTGGGCGGCGGGAGGCGAAATCTCGGTCATGTTGGAGGCGCGAGTCATGGAAAAAGGTACGTCCCTTTCCCGACTATAATTCGTTAGAGAGACTCGCGACGGTTCACTTCACCGATAACTTCCGCCAGCATAACCGGCACCATCGCTGCATTCGTTATCATCCAGCCGTGAAGGAGAGTGAGCTCACACTCATGTTCACGGAAGAAACGATCGCCCCAGGTGCTAAGCTCGAGTTTCGTAGTACCCCGAGTCGAGCGACCAATGGAACCCAGTCGATACGAAAGCTGTATCAGAGACGGCAAGGCGAGAGTCGTCGCTGAGCGCTTCTCAGGCGTGCGCAGCCACCGGCAAATCCGCGACTTGGTACGCTCGCGAGCGGAACAGGAAGTCGATGATATTGCCTTCGTGAGGCTGTAACCAATTCAGCCGGTTGGTCGGTATCGGACCGATATTCAGTCGATCGATCTCGACGCAGTTCCCGGCGGCACGAATGAAGTCTTGGTTCGCCGAGAGAACGGAGCCTACGAGCGTTGGGCCGATGCGATCGAGCATCTCGGCCTGCGGGCATTCGACGACACTGACGAACGGGAACATGTACTCCTTGCTCGCCACGGCGCGGTCGGGTGAGTCCGCGTGAACGACCATCGGACGCAGGTAAGCACAATGATCTCGCTCGATGAGCTTCTCACCATACTCCGCCGTCATGTCCGTGACCCCCGCTTCGGCCAAATCTTGCTGGACCATCGAGTACGTGCCCGTCGCCATCGCCTTGACGGTGAACGCGGCGAGCAACGACTCAGGGTCGGACGGCGGCAACACATCGACGGGTCCGATCCGTTTCGCGATTGCGGCGGCGATCTCACGCGTATGGCGACTCGCCCAAATTCCCGAGCAATTGATACAACTACGTCCTGAGTTACTCAGCACGCTTTCAACCATCATGTCGAGGTAGGTTTCCCAATCGTCGACGACATCATCACCAAGCAAAATCTTAGCGAATCCAGGACCGTGAGCCGACACACGCGGATTACCCGCATGCTGGGCCACCGTTTGGGCGCTACCGAAAATCATACTCCGCGGTGACTTGGTCATGATCGCACCGCCAGCGTCGTGGCCGCCCGGGTACAAACCGAAGGCTTGAGCGGGCACTCCGGCGGCGATGAACGCCGCAACCATGCGGTACGGCGTCCACGGTTCTTGCGACCCGGGCTTGAGAGCCAAACCGACTTGCAAGGGGATTGCCGGTAACCACAGCGTGTGCACGCCCGGCGAGTTGTTGGGAAGCACGGCGCCGAGGATTGGCGTTTGCGCTTGCAGACTGACGATCACGCCGCGTCCCTCTTCGCCGTAACCCCGCGACAGAATCGAAAGATCGAGTCCCCGCGTCAAACATTGCAAAATCTCATCCATGTGGCTGAGCACGAACGCATTCTTAGCCATGTTCGAGCGACACATGTGCTCGGGCAACCCGGTACTGGCTGATTGCTGGTGCACGAAATCGTCCACCGATTGGACGGAGTCGCCGACCGGTAAATCACCGGACTCGAACAACTTTGCGGCTCGCTTGCAACACTCCAACAACTCCTCGGTCGACAATTGCAACAGCGCCTCGCGAGCTTGATGCGCGACTCGCAAATCGCGACCGACGATCCCGCCCCCGACGGTTCCGATCTTCGCGATCGGTTCCCCCGAGTCAAAGTGAACGACATCAATGAAGTCGAGCGATTCGTAAGGCTTACCCCAGCGCAGGGGACTTAAGGTGATCATGGTTGTATGAGTGGGAAAGGGTTACAGGGACATAGAATAACAGGGATAGTCGAAGCGACGGGTACACGAATTGAGTTGAGGCTAAGCAACGAACGAACTGGGTAGCTCGCGTCTGCGAGTTTCAAGATTGCAAAATGCCCGTTTCAATCATCGCGGCAGGGGGATCTCGTTACTCACGCGAGTGCTTAACTGGTGAACATCAGGATGCGATGACTGCATCATGAAGCCCTTCGATCCTGCAACCCTTTCGAACTCGACCTAATACACGCCAACCGTCGTCGAGCTGGCCAGTTCATGGAATGGTCGCACGCCGCTGACGCCGTCCCAAGGATAGGTATCGAATGGCGCTTCACGCTCGCCCTCGTCACGTTCCATGAACCCGGGAACAAAGAACTCGTCGGTGAGCGTGTAGAGCTTCACGCGACCGGTCTCGCCATAGCCGACGACTTCGTTGTAGTTGTCGAACTTGACAACCTCAGTGGCCGCCCGAGGCTGGGGTGCGTAATAGCTAATCTTGTACCCGTCGGCCTTGGTGATCGGCTTGCTGCACGCGAGCCCCATCAAAGTGTTGCCGTAGGTTGGGGTCATGTACACGCCACCTTCGGCAGGCGAACCGCCGAGCATTTCTTCGACGCAAAACCTCGTCCACTGGGGCGTGAACTCGGTGCCGCCTGAAAAGATGCCGGTGATACCCATCTCAGCGATGCTGGTGCCCTTGGCTTCGAGGGCTTCGCCCAACGACTCGAGCAACTTAGGCGTCGTGAACATGCACTTGATATCATGTTTCGCCGTGAGAATCGTCACCGCTTGGTCGATGCAGTGCTTCTTGTATTCTTCGAGGTGTTCCATCCAACCCTTCTTGATCAACTTGACGACCCAGCGCGGATCGAGATCGATACAGAAGCAAATACCACCCCGGTGCTGGGCCAAGTGCTCCACGGCCAATCGCAAACGACGCGGACCGCTGGGACCGAGCATCAACCAATTGGAACCCTTTGGAAAGTACTTCTCAGGCAACGTGTCGCTGAAGTTCTCGTAGTCTTTCCAGTGGTCCTCGATCACCATCCGGCTCTTCGGGATCCCGGTGGTACCACCGGTCTCAAACACGTACGCTGGTTTTCCAGCGTGGCCTTTCGGTATCCAACGCTGGATCGGACCGCCACGAAGCCATTCATCCTCGAACTCGTCAAACTTCTTGAGGTCGTCGAAAGATTTGACATCCTTGAGCGGGTCAAACTTGAGCGACCGCTTCTTCTCCAGCCAAAAAGGGCTGCCCGTCTCGTCGCTAAAGTGCCAATGCACCGTGCGCAGTGTGTGCTCATCGAGCGTCGACTTGGCGTCCGAAATTTTCGCGGCGAGTTCGTCGCTGATGGTTAGATCCGCGGTGCTCATTGAATCCTGCGCTTCTGCAACATCGCTGCAGTGTGGGGGTGGGAAGAACGCTTCAAAGTGAAAGTGAATAGCTTAGCAAAACAAACTCGTGCGTGTTCAACTCTGTACGAGGTCGACTCATTGTGTACCGGTGAAAAGTGCGTGACGAAACACCCTCGTTACCAAAAGCAAAAACCGCAGTGTTGCCACTGCGGTTTCGTTGTCAATTATCGGGAAATCTCTTGGATGCGATTCCTGCTAGGGAAGAAGAGGATTACGACCCAGATCCCGAAACGGGCGTCGTGGGCACAATGATCGCGCTACCGTCGTCGTCGCTGGCACCGATCGCGATCGCAGCACCGAGGGCACCGAGCGCGGCGATCCCGCCTAATCCGCCGCCACCGCCGAATCCGCCACCACCACCGCCGCCGAATCCACCACCACCGCCTCCATATCCGCCACCGCCGCCGGGAACGAATCCACCGCCGCCGATCGGGGCGCCGATTCCGTCGGCCATGACAGTTTCTCCCAGCATTTGTTCACTAAGGATCTGATCGGAGATGACAACGCCGGTGTCACCACAGCAGGCGCTGAAGCTCTGGACCACTTGTGGCATGGGGGCGACCTGAATGCCGAACTCTTGCGTGCAGCCGCAACTCGCATCAAACTGCTGGCTGACCCGTTGGACTTCACTCGTCTTTGCAAGACTTGCCGCCTTCGTCGCCTCAATCGGATCCACCAACACGAATCCGACGCAACCGAAACCTGCTGGGCCGACTGCGATCAACGAGTATTCGCCGAGTGGCAATGACTCAATTTCGAATTTTCCAGTAGCGTCAGTCACAGCGCGAGCAACTTCTTCACCGCTGCTGATGATGAGCACATTCATGGAATCCGCAGCAATCAAATGATCGTTCTTGGCTCCGGCGACACCGATGTTGCCACGCATCCCACCCGCGTGCTGGAGCACTCGTTCCTGGTGGCCTGGCTTCATCACGCGGGCAATTCCTGAAAGTTCCGAATTCGCGATTTCACCCATCAACGGCTGACGCGGCGTCGGTGGCAAGTAACGGATCATCGTCGACTTGACGAGCGTCGTATCGATCTTGGCAACCACCAACTCAGCGGTCGTTGGGAAAGATGCTGCCGCCGGATGCTGGTCACTCACAACGTGCATCGCTCCGCAAGCAAAAACACCGTCCTTGAACACCGACATCGCGTAAATACCAGGCTCGACGTCGGCCAGTTGGAAACGGCCCGAGGCGTCGGACTTGGTCTGCAACACCGCATTGTCCGCGCGAATCAAAACCACCTTCGCGCCGTCGACCGCTACGGCCGCACCGGCTGACTCGGGAAACATCACGCGACCATTGAGACTCGAGTCGCTGCCGAGCGTCGCCCATTGGTCGAGAGCGAGCGTTTCTGCAGGCAATTCAACCGCGCCCGCGCTTTGGAGAAAGCCAACGCCGGCAAGCGTTAGCGTTCCGAGCAGGCTAAAAAAGTTCTTCATGGTGTAGCGCCTTGAGGCATCGGTGCTGCTCGCACGCGAATCGTGCAAATTCATCACCTAAAAGCCGAGTTTGAAAAGTTTGGGTAAGCTCTAGAAGTTCTAGGATACTAGCCAAACGCGATATCGCAAGCAACTGCTACATCCGGACCAAACATTTTTACGTGAACACAAGACCATTCCCCATCGGGGGTAGCGACTCAATGGATCCCGTCGCGGAACGGTTAAAAGCCCGGGAAACGCTCGAAATTTAGGAATTCTGGGCGAACGGCGGTCCGGCGTGGGCATCAGTTCAACCGCCAAGAAGATGCCAAATATTTTACACAGACCCCTTATTTTAACGAACTGTCGAACTAGCAAATGTCCAGCAACCCGTTCCAACCCAGATCTGAAATCATGGACGACCGGGGCGTTTTCGCCGACCACGCAGTCCGTCATCGGGCGGCATTTTTGTATCGGGTGATCGATTTCGAGAGCCCCATTCGGACACGTCTGGTGTACACGGGTTGGTGGTTTCGCCAAGCGGTTTACTTCGATGGCCAGCCCGCGTGGTATCGAATCAGTTGGACCAAAATCCACACGTCCCTTTCGTTCCAAATCCCCGAGTCGATCGATTCCGCTCAGCGACTAGGGCAAATTGAGATCAACTTCAATCGCGGGTTGATGATCCGTCGGTTCCGAGTTTGGTTCGATGCACGAATCGTTTACGATGAAATTCATTGATCCCCGCAAAAACTGTTCACGCGTTTCTCAAGCGAGCACGGCTTCGATGACTCGGCCATGCACATCGGTCAAACGGCGTTGGATTCCGTTGTGGTAGAACGTTAACCGCTCGTGGTTGAGTCCCATGAGGTGGAGGATGGTTGCGTGAAAGTCATGAACGGTGATGACGTTTTCTTGGGCTCGAAAGCCGAACTCGTCGGTCGCGCCGTAGCTGAATCCGGATTTGACTCCCGCGCCCGCTAGCCAGCACGTGAACCCGAGGGGATTGTGATCGCGTCCGTAGGTGCCGGCTTGGAACATCGGCATACGACCGAACTCGGTCGCGAAGACGACGAGAGTTGATTCCATCAGTCCCCGCTGCTTCAAATCCCTGAGCAATCCGGCGACGGGTTGATCCAATATTTCGCCATGAACGTCGTACTGTTCCTTGAGCTTGCTGTGACCATCCCAATTGATGTTGCCACCCGAGGCGTAGGCACCATTGAAAAGCTGGACAAATCGAACGCCTCGTTCCACCAGTCGTCGCGCGAGAATGCAATTATTCGCAAAATCAGCTTTCGTTTTATTGGGACTGTCGGCACCATACAGTTTGCGAACATGCTGTGATTCTCGGGACAGGTCGACGACATCCGGAACTTGCAACTGCATCCGCGCCGCCAATTCGTAGCTGGCCATGCGGGCGGCCAATTGTTGATCGTTTGGAAATCGGAGTTGGTTCTGTTGCTCGAGAAACC
>JBBSJZ010000165.1:0-10858 GCA_038256795.1 Pirellulales bacterium
CAAGAACAACAATTTAAGCACGAATGCGTGGCTCCGGTTTAAGCGAATCTGATCCCAACACGGTTAAATATGTCGCCGATGGGCCTCGCATTATGGCATCCCGAACGACAATCGCCAAGCAGTTTTGAGCTAGTAACGCCAGGAAAGAACCACGGTGATGGCATCGCTCCTCAGCGATCGAGCAAACCGCGGGCGTAACTTTTGAATCCAGTCATGCTGGCGGGCAATTCATTCGCGGTGGCGTGGGGACCGACGATGACGGCGCCGTGCGTGTCGCTGCGGGCGAGGCCGTGGCTACCCTGAACGAGTGATGCATCGAGCGGGATCACGTCCATTTTGTAGCGAAATCCGAGTTTCTTTCTCAACAACCGCCGCATCGCCTTGGCTTTGCTCGTGATGAACAACTCGCACGGGTCGTAACCGGGCTTGCGATGAATATCCACGGTCGCCGCAAAGTCCGGTGCGGCTTCGTCATCGAGCCAATAGTAATAAGTGA
The DNA here is from genome assembly GCA_038256795.1 of Pirellulales bacterium. Classification (GTDB taxonomy): domain Bacteria; phylum Planctomycetota; class Planctomycetia; order Pirellulales; family Pirellulaceae; genus JBBSJZ01. Next base: position 497 of record JBBSJZ010000165.1, read on the forward strand.
ACCAGGCGTCGTTTTCGGCGAGGGCAATCAATTCCCCGCTGCGGGGATGATCGAGTTCGAGCGACTCTGGCGATACGCAGTCGGCAATACCCTCGACGCCTCGCAGCAGCGATTGCACGTCACTCACCCGCGAGGAATCGCGGACGTAAACGTGGGCGACTTGATGATCCGATACCGCGAACGCCTCGGACTCGCCCGGCATCAACATCTCGCCGTAGGGACCACGGCGGGTGGCGAGCAAACCGGCTTCGCGAAGCACACGATTGATCGACACGGGGCGATTCGCCGAAACCAATCCATATTCCGAAACGACGACAACCTTGGCTCCGATCGCCTCGGCCGCATCGATCACTGTGCCCGCACAGGCATCGACTTCGGCGACTCTCGCGGGTGACTGCCTCTGGAAACGCTGGAAATCGTAGTCCAAATGCGGCAAGTACGTCAGCGTTATTTGGGGTGTCTTCTCACGCAGCACGATCGCGGTCGCATCGGCGATCCAGCGGGAGCTAGGGAGACCCGCATTCGGCCCCCAGAACGAGAAGAACGGGAACGGGCCGAGCTTTTCCGTCAGCTTGCACTCGGTGTGGTCGAGAATGTCAAACGTCTTCGAGCCGTCACAGCCATAGTGCGGTTTCGGCGTCGCACTGTAGCGGACCGGCGCGGATTGATTGAACCACCAAAACAGCTTCGCGGTCTCAAACCCTTCATAGAATTTCTCGCCGCGAACGAGCGAATTGGCTTGTTGCCAGAAACGTATCTCTTGAGTCTCGCGGTAATACCAACCGTTGCCGACAATGCCGTGCTCGCGCGGCATCGTGCCCGTCAGCATGGTTGCTTGGGACGAGCACGTTACCGCCGGCGTGGGGCTCATCCAAGTCCGAGAGGCGCCGATCGCGGCAATGCGGGGGGCATGAGCGAGCAGCGCCTGCGTGAGCCCGACGACGTTGATCACGCAGAGTCGATTCACGAGCTGGGATCCTCACTCAGTGCCCGCTCAGCCGCGGCATCGCGGTCGAGTTCACCGCTCGTGTACTTCGCCCAATACTCATCGAGTCGGCGCTTGACCACGCCGCTAAGCAGAAACACACCGATCAGGTTGGGGATACTCATGCCGAGGATCATCAGGTCACTGAAATCCAAGATATTTCCGCGAGTGACGATGGACCCCAGCACCGTGAACCCGAGAAACAATCCCTTGTAGATCATCGAGGTGCTCTCGCCGAATAGCTCCACCCAAGATCGCTCACCATAGTAGGACCAGGAGATGCACGTGCTGTAGGCGAACATCACGACGGCAACGAGCAAAAAGTAGCCGAACCAATGGTGCCCACCGGAGCGGAACGCCGCCAGCGTCATTGCCGCGCCGTCTTTGTCCGCGACCAACTTCGCGAGTTGCGATTGGGCGGCATCGACGTCATCGGCTGCCGCACCGTCGGGCAGCGTCAGAGATTGGATCACCGTCGCCGCGTCGTGCTGGGCCACGAATTTCTCCGCGTCATAGACTCCGGTGACGATGATCACGAGCGCCGTCGCGGTACAGACCACGACGGTATCGATGAATGGCTCGAGCAGTGCGACGATACCCTCACTCACCGGTTCGTCGGTCTTGGCGGCGGAGTGCGCGATGGCTGCGGAACCGACGCCCGCTTCGTTACTGAATACCGCGCGCTGGATCCCGATCACCATCACCCCGACAATGCCACCGTAGATACTGTTGATGTCAAATGCTTGCGAAACAATATCCATGATCGCCGCCGGAACTTGTGAAAAGTTGCTGACGAGAATGAACATCGCCGCGATCATGTAACCGACGCACATCAGCGGCACGATGCGTGATGCGACGGCGCCGATCGATTTGATTCCGCCGACGATAACGAGCCCGACCAAGACCGCCATGATGACGCCGTAGACAATCGGATAGCCGCCGTGATCTGGATTAAAGAACTTCACGTCCTGCTGGATGGCGGAAAGCGATTGGCCGATCTGGTACGAGTTGCCGCCACCGAAACTGGCGCCGATGCACAGCACCATGAAGAGGATTGAAAGCCCCTTGCCGATCGGACCAAGCCCGAGCTCCTTGAGCCCGACGTGCAAATAACGCATCGGCCCACCGAGGATGTTGCCGTTCTCGTCGGTGCGACGATAAAGTTGCCCAAGGGTGCACTCCGCAAACTTAGTGCTCATGCCGACGAATCCGGCAACGATGATCCAGAAACACGCGCCGGGTCCGCCCAGTCCAATCGCGACGGCGACGCCGCCGATGTTGCCCAGTCCGACAGTGGCCGAAAGAGCCGCAGAAAGTGCCTGAAAGTGCGAGACTTCACCCGGTTCATCGGGATTGTCGTAATCACCACGCGTCAGCCGGATCGCATGCCAGAAACCACGGATGTTGATGAAGCCCATCCTCAACGTTAGAAAGACGCCGGCGACGAGCAACCACACCACGACGCCCGGCACGCTCACACCGTCTGGCCGCGTCGGTGTCTGCAACCAACCCTTCTCGATCAATCCGCCCTCTGTCTTCTTGGGCCCAGTCCCGAAGTCGTAAAAAATCACCGCGCCCGCGGGAGCGACGACGTATTGACCGAACTTGGCGTCGATTTTTTCGAATAGCGTGGGCTCGTCGACCGCAGCTTCGGTCGAAGTTGCGGCGGCCGGTAGCTCAGCTACCGCTTCGGCCACGGGCGCATCCGCAGACGTCTCGACCTCGGACTGGGCCAGCACCGGGGCGGGCGAGCCTGCCAGCCAGGCGAAACTGCAGAGAAACAACCCAAACGCCAGCCGGTAACGCTGCGATCCCCGCCGCTTGGGGGAATCGCTGGCCAACGAAACAACAGCCGACGAACGCGTATTGATGCGGGTGAACATGAACCCGTTTTCTCCTGAAGGCAACGACCGTGCAAACGCCGACGCGATCCGCCGAGCGCCATCGACGCTGCTACTTTAACGACAAATTCGCGACCATGTGCCAGCCACTGCAAATCTAGGCATGTTCGCCGTGATCGGACGCATTAGCCGTCATCACGGCCATCGCCGTCGCGAACGACACAGCAGGTGTGGAGGTGATCGGCGAAAACCAAATCAAGTGGTTGACCGACGATGACAACGCGATTGCTCGTGCCAGAAAACTCGAGCGGCCTGTGCTGATCGACTTCGCCGCATCGTGGTGCGTGCCCTGCGTGATGATGGACAACCACGCCTGGCCCGAAGAAGCCGTCCAAGAAGCCTTGGATAGGAAACTCATCCCGTTACGGATCGACATGGACGGCAAATCCTCGCCGCCAATGACAAAAAGTTTTCCGTTGAATTCGTGCCAATGATTCTTTTGATGGGTGCGGATGAGAAGGAGTTGAAACGCGAAGGATTCTTCATCGCCGAAGAACTACTCGAAATGATCAAAGCGACCGACGCCCAATTTCCTGGGTGGACAAGGGATCGGCAACGAGATCCCGCGATGCCAGATTCAAAAAGACGATGAGCGACGGCATCGGCGGTTCACTGATCGATGAAGTGATCAGCAACTTTCAAGCCTTCGCTGCACCAGTTCGTCGAGGCGGTCCATGCAACGCTGGGCAAACTGCTTTTGAACTCGCCGACCGAAAACTGCGAAACCGATGCGATGCACGATGTTGGGAATCCGATCACGTTTGGAGTAGGCGTCGATCACAAACTGTACGCCACCGGTTGCTTCATTCTTTACCAACAAATACGTAATCTCACCAATCTCCCAGTGATCCTGCAACGTCCGATAAGCGTAACCAAAACGGCTGAGCGGTTGGCCGTCTTCCGTTGATCGATCGTCGATCACTTTTGACACGCGAACGCCAAATGCGAACCGCATCCACAGGAACTTTGCTTCCAGCAACATGGTTCGGCCATCCAGTTTTGCATCCGCATCGAAATGGCCGACGATCCGACTCGGATCGGGAAATTGGTAAGCGACCAAGATCTGCTTCGCGATGCCAAATGATTGTTCCGGCCAAGGTGGTCCCGGCGGTTCGCTGGGAAGATCACGTCGGTAATGATCGACACTCCAACCTGGCTGGTCCTCGGCATACTCGCTCGCGTCGTAGTTGTACGGCAACGCATCAAGTTCTCTCAGTCGAGATTGCCAACGGGAATCAGGCACGAGTCGCCTCTCGATCGTCATCGCTCTCTATATTTTCAATACGGCCCGTTGCAATCTCGATTGGACCGATGACGTCGCCACTAACGACGCTCGCCACCTTCAAGCAAAAGTGCCGCCACATCTTCGTCTGCATCTTCTTCGAAGCACCGATGCCCGAATACGTGAACCAAACGATCGGTCCAGCTGACGATGCCCACGATTCGATGCAGAAAGTTAGAAAGTCGTTTGCAGCCGTGGCACTAAACCGGATAAAGCCCGCTTCTAGATGATCGTCGAGCGTGACGAATGCGAACGAAGACTCGTCGGTGGCCAACACCTCAACGGGACCATCCCACGGACCAGAAATTGCGATGTTGAAACGGTCGCCGACCGATATTTTGCCTTCGACTCCGCGCGTCTTCGTAAATTTGGCTAGCCTGGAATCACTGAACCGATCAGGGTAAGCCATCACTTTCGCCATCAACTCGCTAGGCATCAAATCACATCGGAACGTCAAGCGATAACGCCGGTGGAATACAGCACCATACCCATCGTCGGGAAGTTGATAGTCACTTGGTTTTTCACACTTGTCTTTCGCAAGTGTCATCCACTCGCGTAGTCGCTCCGCACCACAACAGTCGCCCAAGTCGACAAACTGAGTTTCGACGTGCTCCATGGACGGTGGAGCGTTGACGAGCATCGTCCTAACCCAACCTCGAGCAACACGGCTTAACTTTCTTAACATCGTTTTCAGTTAGATCGGGTGGGTCAAGGAGGCGTTGCGATCGGTGACGACGTCGTTTTAATCATTCTGCGTCGCGACGTTGGGTTGATTCGTCGCCGGCATACCATCGCCGTTAGCAACCGAGTCTTTCGGTCAATACGCATGGATGCAATGGGAGTGATCTTTGTCGGACGACGCGGGTAGAAAGTCTGATGCCTTATCCGCACCCGGCGAGTCCGGTCGAACGAAGATTGCTCAGCTTCCGTCATCACCGAACTGCAGGTTCTTATTCTTAGTTCCCAGCGAGTACTTTAGCAGATTCACCGTTGGCATTGACCATCCGGAACGTGTGAATTCCAAAACCTTCCATCATACGGAACGATCGTGGGATACCGCGTTCCGACAGTACCCACATCAACCTGTGCATTGTTTCGGTGTTCAACGACACAAATTCTCGGTTGGCTTGAAAGTCGCTCGGAACAGTCGAAGCGGATGGGACGACTGACATGAAAATCGAGCTATTTCCCGCTTTAAATTGACGCTCTGCTTTATTCGGAGGCCCGCCCCGAGAAAAGCTGGAAATGCGATGGTGAAATGTTCAAAGAATCATTGTCGATGGTGGGTAACGAAGGGCCGTCGGCTTTTGTGACCTTTACTGGCCTCGGTTGACCGCCGTCGCTCATCGCCGCGCAAAGCCGACCAACTCGCGTTGGTGCGAAAAAACGTGATCCAGCGGTTGCGTCTCAAACGCTAGGTCGCGACGGTGTATCTCAATTGGCACGAAACCCAGTGCTCAACACCGTCGGCCTCGGCTGATCGCACTAAGGCATCCGATAGCTGTTCTTTGTGTAGTTTCCGTTATTGCCGGAGGCAACGAACGTGTCACGCGTCGCACTGATGCCTTAGGGGACCAAACTTGTTTGCTGGCAGATCACGATAGGCGTCCTCGATCCTGGTACCGTGATTTTTTGAGTCTGCCACGGTGCGAATCGTTCGGGGCGTACTGTGCTTCCACACATCGGCGATACCCTGCTGTCACTCAACGGACCGCAATCAGAGCATCGGCCAACTGCCGAGCTTCAATTCTCGGAGCTTTTTTCCGTTTGCGATGTACTCTGCGAGCAAAGAGCAGGACTTGGCATTGGACTTGGGCGAACCGTACTCGCCTGAATACTGGTCCACTCCCCCCAGATTGACCCGAGCTTGGCCGGAGATGTGGCGGGAATAGACAGGTGCGTCACTTTTCGGTCGACGCCATGGACAAAATTTTTGATCGGAATTTCTTGGTAACCAATCCGAATCAATCTTTCTGCAGTAAGTCGCCCGATCACCAGGACCGGATTGCCGAATGTCACCCCGACACGACCGAGCCGAAGCGGACAGCCAGCGAGGCACCGACGACGGGGCGAGACCGGTTACCTCCACGGTTACCTACGGCCCCGGCAAAACGAGTCTCACCGAGTCAGCTCCTGGCAAGATAGGCAAGGTTTTCGGGGGCGACGAACTGGGATCCGACAACGAAAAACCCCACAAAAAACGGTGTTTTTGCGGGGCTTTGAAGGAGTGGTCAGGGCCGGGCTTGAACCGGCGACACCTGCATTTTCAATGCAGTGCTCTACCAACTGAGCTACCTAACCAGATGAGTTATTCGTAACAGTTTACTATTGAATCGCAAGATTGAAAGCCACCCAGTTGCTTGTGGGGTGTCAATCCCGGAGCAAAATCAAAATTTGCGGCGTCGAGAGTGCCTGAACAAGTCGACGCCGCGAGATCGTAGGGTATGATGCGACGCTACGTCAATCGGTTCGCACGATTGTCGCTTCCCACTCGTTCACTTGTCATTCCCAGGTTCGATGATGTCATCAGCCGCTACAAACACGCCTGCGGGTAAGCCGCAAGTTGACCTTGAACAGGTTCGACGGGCTCGCCGCGCCGAACGGGACGAGTTGCGGACGAGCAAGTTTGACTTGGTCACCTCCCTGTTTTTGGCTCTGATTCTGTTCATCGGCACCTTCGTGGTGATGATGTTCATCGTCTGGTTCACGAGCCGGTTATCGTTCCCGCCGCGGGCGCTGGCGCCGATTATTGAGAATCCAGCGGGTCGTGGCGAAAATGCTGAAGGTTTTGAGCGAGACTTCGAGCCGCCGGGGGCGGAGGAAGTCGAAGAACTCACCGAGCCCACTCTGCAAGACACGATCGAAGCCGTCACGGATGCCGTTAGTAGTGTTGCCGCTTCCTTGGACACGATGAATACGAACGCCTCGGCGAGTACGACGGGAACCGGCATGGGTGACAGCCGTCCACCAGGGCCGGAGGGCGAGGGCGAAGACATCATTCCGCGATTCCAACGCTGGCAACTCGAGTTCAGCGCTAAGGATCTCAAGTCGTACGCAACTCAGTTGGACTATTATAAGATCGAGTTGGGTGCACTCGGTGGCGGCGTCGATGGCGTCGATTACGCACTCAATTTGAGCGGTTCGCCCAAAAGTCGTCACGGTTCGGGTGAGACGGAGAAGCGAATCTACTTCATGTTCACGACACCGAGTCCGCTGCAGAAGTACGACCAGCAATTGTTGCAGCAAGCCGGCGTGAAGGTGGCGGGCCGCAGCCAGGTGAAGTTCATCGAGGCGGAGTTGGAGAACCAACTGGCCCAGACCGAACTCGATTTCGCCAAGAGTAAGGGTTACCAAGTCATCAACGGCGTCGCGAAGACGATTTTCGAGAGCAAGCCGTCCGGCAGCGGTTACACGTTCGAGGTCATCGAGCAGCGTTACCGAAGCGTTAAGAAGTAGTCCACCAAGTTTGAATTGACGGGTCAGTCACGATCATCCGATGAAGAAGGGTTTTGTGCTTTAATGTCGCTTATAGCTGAATACGGCATCTACAACATGATCGGAGACTCCACGTATGGAGCGCTGGCGATCGTGGCGTTGTGGGGTCTTTACTGCATCGTGATTGTTTGGACTCGCGTGAATCAGAAACGATTCAAGAGCGAAGACCAGCAAGACGCGTTTCTTGACGACGTCGAGCAAATGCTCGTGGCCGGCGATTTCGAGGGAGTATCCGAGTACTGCGACGGCGACACCCGCGCGATCCCCCAAATGATGGCGATGGCCGTTAAAAATCGCGGCGAGGGATACAAACGTGCCCGCCAAATCATGCTCGATCGTTTCCAACGCGACGTGATGAGCGACCTGGAGTATCGTCTTGCATGGGTCAGTACCGCGATCAAGACCGCGCCGATGATCGGATTGTTCGGCACGGTGTTCGGCATGATGGGTGCGTTCAAAACCTTGGCTACGGCGGCTTCGGTCGAACCTTCCAAGCTGGCCGGCGACATCAACGTTGCCCTCATCACGACGGCGTGCGGTTTGGCGATCGCCATTCCCCTCATGCTCTTGACCGCGAATATCAACATCAAGATTGCCAAGATGGAAGACCTCGTCGGCGCAGGATTGACGCGCTTCTTTGAAGCGTTCAAAGCCGGATTGGCGGTGGCCAGTGGTTCGGGTCGAGCAGCCGGTGGAAACGCCGGCGCTCCGATGACAGCCGTTATGCAATCACCTAACAAGCAGTAGGCGACGCATGATTGAGGACGACGACGACGACTCGCTCGCCATGCCGCGAAAGAAACGCGACGAGGAGGAGATGGATATCACGCCGATGATTGACATCACCTTCTTGCTGCTCATTTTCTTTGTGGTCGCATCCAAAATGGACCCGACCAAAATGGGTGAGATTCCCAAGGCGGAAAATGGCCTGGCGATCTCCGCCAAGGACTCCGCGGTCATCATCATCCAAGCGGGTGCCGGTGACAAAGCGGCGCTGTCGCGGATGAGCGGTGCGGAATTCAGCAGTGACGAGGATACGCAAACCTCGGAAATCGTCGAATACGTCACCGAGGAACTCAAGGCTGGAAAGAATCACGTGATGCTGATGGGTGACGAGAACGTCAAAGTCGGCGAAGTCACGCGGATTCAACAGTTGATTGGTGACGCGTTTGCGGACGACTTTGAAACGGACAAGTTGTCGTTCACCTACATCGCCGTCAAAGAAGAATAAGCCTCGTTCGCGCTGGGAGCTTCGATGTCTGTCCAAATCCATTGTCCCTTTTGTGATGCCACCGGTCGCGTTAACTCGCGGTTCCGCGGTCGTCGCGTGCATTGTCCGAAGTGCCATGAATGGGTCGATGTGCCCGACGAAGCGGAATCGAGCAGCGGCGATGAAGACATCGAGATCATCGTCGACACCGAGTCGTTCGCTGGTGAACCGATCGATTCCGTGCCGTTCGACCCCACGCCAGTTGCCCTGGCGCCAATCTCGGACGACGCATTTGATGACATGTTCGCTGACTCTTACGAGTCTCGCTCCGACGATGGGGGCGACATCGGCTCAGTCGAAATCGTCGACGACGATGCTGAGCTCGAGACGGCGGCGACCGGAGTGGCTGCGGCAGTGAGCACTCGTGCGGGTGTTGGCGATATGCTCGGCACGCAATCGACCTCGCTGGTGACGGGATCGACGTTGCATCGCAGTCACGAGGTCACCGAGGGTCATTCCCAGGGGCTCGAGTTCGACGAGGATGGTGACGAGTTACCCAAACGCAAGAAGCGAGAAGATGGCGAGCTCGACATGACGCCGATGGTCGATGTGACGTTCTTGCTACTGATTTTCTTCATGGTCACGGCCTCGTTCGCGCTGCAGAAATCGATCCAGATGCCGCGTCAACAATCCGACGCGCCGAGCTCGTCACCGATCGAGGAAGAAACGGAAGAACTCGATAGCGTCGAAGTCCAAATCGACGAGCGTGGTTCATTCTTGGTGCTCGGTCCGGATTGGGAACGTGAGACACCAGGAAAACAGAATTTGATTTCTGCACTCAAAGACGCCATGGGCGGTGCGGGAATGGAAGGCATGCGGTTGGTGATCAAGGTGCAGGAGGCTGCAAAGCTGCAGGCACTCGTCGATTGCATGGATGCCGGTACGATTGCCGGATACACGGAATTACAAGTCACCCAAGTCGAAGAATTCGATTGAGAATATGCTCGCTAACGATTTGCTAGATCGCCTGGAAAGGCTCGGATTACTCGACCAAGAGATCGTTCAAGCGCTGCGTGAGCAGCTCGAGGAGAGCGGCACGCGCGTGACGCCCGAAGCGATCGCGAAATTGCTCGTCGACAATGGACAACTGACCAAGTTCCAAGCCACTAAACTGATCGGAGAATTGCGATCCGGCCAATACGAAGATACGGCCGCAGCGAGCGGTCGCGGTGAGATCGATTTAGCGATGGCCGACGGCTTCGCGGATGATGAAGCGATCGTCGTCGACGCCGAAGAAGATGTCTTCGCCGAACCGATCGTCGAAGCGGGTGTTGTCGAAGCGCAAGCCGTCGCCGAACCCGTCATCGGCGGCAAAGGCTCCGGTCCCAAAGCACCGCGACCGACGCCCAAGGGCGGTCGCCCCGTAAAGCCTGAAAACGTCTGGGACTCGTTCAAGATCTACGGATTTCTCGGCATCCTGGCGTTCCTG
>JBBSJZ010000166.1:0-10842 GCA_038256795.1 Pirellulales bacterium
GAATGAGGTGTCTTCCGGCGGCGAGCTGCAATCGACCGATCCCTTCCAGGGGATCGATTTCGATGCGTTGGTCGTCGATGTAGACCGTTTGGGGACCGCGAATGCTCGCGTTGACTTCGATTTGCGCCTCGCCGGCGTTCGGTTGATCAAAGGTACCAAAGAATTCCCAATGCAACGGCAAACCCAGGTACTGGGGCGTGCGAATCATCCGGGCCATTTCCGCCGGCCCAATGATACTGGCCATTTGGTAGCGAACTTGAGCCACCCGTTGACCCCCGATGGTCGACACCACACCGTCCAAATGGATCGGCGACGGTGACGCTGCACTGGCGAGTGATTCCTTGGCGGCAAGTGATTCCTTAGCAAGAGATTGTTCACTCGTCGCGATCATGGTGGCGATGCTGGGGAATTCGGAGGCAACCGACATCGACTTCGAGACTTCGCTGGCGACGGCTTCTAGGTCGCGCGTCCAAAGCAGTTCTTGCACGGGAGTTCCGAGCCGAATGGCATGCCGGAGTAACTCGATCACGTGCAACTTGATCGTTTGCCGATAGTAATCCGAAGTCGTGCCGGAATACGTCAGCCACAGTGATGCCAACGATCTCCATGACTCTGCGTCGATCGAATCAGACGTCGTCAATTCGAGCTCTTGGGTAGCAAGTCCAACCAGCCTCGCATCACCAGCTCGCGCGAGCCAGGGCAGACCTTCCGGCCAACGCTGGTTGACAAAGCACAGTTGTCGCCCCACGACACCGGCATCTGACGAATTCGTCTCGTCGATGCTCCCACGCTCGAGCATTTTTACCGAAGTCTTTTTCGCTTGCTTCGCGACGGTCGACATGGCACGGAGTTGTCGCCCTTCTTGATCGCGATCGAGGGTCGACGCAAGTGAAGTCAGGGCGCCGGTGATGTGCAGAGAAACATCCACCATGTCTTCACGGAGCGACCAGCTTGCCATCACCATGCCACGATCCAGAAGCTCGCTTTGCAGCCCCGAAGAGCATGGCAAAGCGATGGCAATGTCGAAGCTTTGCTGCACCAAGTCAGGGAACTCGACGGTGTAGTTGCGGGAGAGTGTTTGCCACCTCGCTTGCATGTCTCGCGGTTCGTCGCCATACCACCAAGTCGATAAGATAATCAGTTCGGTCGACCAGTGATCGAGCGAACCGATAGCGGCCTCGTCACGATGACGCTTGGCATCCCGATGAAATCGGGTCATGTCCAGCGAGTTCTCAAAGAAGTCAACGGTCATCCAACGGTTGATCAATCCCGCCGCCGTGACGCTGGATTCCTGGTACGAAAACGGCGGCTGACGAACGTTTATCGCGGCGGGTGTTGAAGCGATGGATCGGCGCTGCGATCGAGACGACGGACTCTTGGCTTGGATCCGCGTCACCACGGGGTGCCAGACGCGTGGGATGCGCCGTGGCTGGGCGAGCATTGGATCTTCGAGAGCCATCGGAACCGGCGCCTCTCGAGGTGCGATTCGGCTCGGTGATGCTGGGCGGGTGATGCCGGAAGCCTCGGGAGTCACCTTGCCGCTCGAGACCGACCGGTGAGCGGGACTGGGGTTGATAGGAATCGAGACAGCACGTTCGCCGCGGTATTGCCAGGCGATGAGCCAGCAAGCGGTGAGCAATAGCGAGACGGTCAATCCGATGATGGTTCTCGGTTGCTGAAGGTGATCGCGCAGACGATCGAGTGCGCTCAGCGTCTCGCGTTGCCGCGGCACGATTCGATCGCCGAAGCCGTTACGCAAAGCCATGTTCTCGAGCGACCAAGGTTCATGGTGAGCGGTTTCCGTGATCGCGGCATCACCGACGAGCACGGCGGCTGCGAGATCATCGTCCGTGCTGTCGAGAGCTTCACCGGAGAAGGGGCTACTATGGAACCGGGTATGACCCGCAGCCAGCAAGGCGCCGGGAAGAATTCGGCCGACATGCGCTCGCTCGACGGCATCGATTCGCCGCCGTGGATCCAGCAATCGGTAAGACGCCGTGACAACCTTCGACAGCTCGCTCGCACGGACGTCCGCTGAGCCCGGCACGAGTGATGCGGCCCGCGATGTGGCGCGGCGGATGATCGTCAAGCGACATTCTTGAGGACGAACCCCTAAACGATCGAAATCACTGGGGTCCAAATCGATGAACGGTGAAGGGTGTGTGTCCATCGGACCCGCTACACATCGCAAATCTGGAATGCTTGCCTCAACGAGGCGATCGGATCATCACTGGTGGGAATGAACTCTTGGGCCACGTAACCCGAGTACCCGGTCGCTTGGATCGCGCGAATCACGGGTGGGTAATTGATCTCTTGCGAATCATCAAGCTCTCCCCGTCCCGGATTTCCAGCGGTGTGGTAGTGGCCCACGAGCGGGTGATAGGTCTCAATATTGCGAATCAAATCACCGTGCATGATTTGCACGTGATAGATATCAAACAAAAGTCGAAACTGGGGCGAGTCGATCGCGTTGATGAGATCCGCACAAAGATCGAGTTGGTCGCCCCAGTATCCCGGATGTCCCTTCATCGGATGCGAGTCATCAACGGTGTTGAGATGCTCGAGCACGAGGCCGATGCCCTTCTCCTGGGCGTACGGCATGACGCGTTTCCAACACGCCAAACAGTTCCTCTTCGCGGCCTCATCACTGATGCCCGCTTTTCTCATTCCGGTGAAGGTGATGACATTGGGTGCGCCAAACTTGACGGCCAAGTCGATCCCCTCACGCAGTTTCGCTTCGACCATCGCGTGATGTTCAGGGTCGAGCGGGCCTTGCGCAAATCCGTGGCTGCCGACGAGCGAAATTTTTAAGCCGAGCTCAATCGCGGCCGGATAATCCTCCGCCGGGATGCCTTCGATCGCTTCGAGTCCGATGTCCTTGGAGCGGCGTGCTAGCTCACGGCTACCCATCGGCTTGAAGCACCATCCCATGACGGACTGGCGAACGCGACGCGCTCCATCATCCGTCACCGATTCTTGAGCCATCGCCATCGTCACCTCGCTCGCCAAACCCAAGCCGGCCAGCGCACTCGCACCTTCCGATAAAAAATCTCGACGTTTCATCCGCGGTGGCTCCCCCGATTCAAGCATGACAACACCTCGTTAGTGTAAATCATCCAGCGACCGCTGAGTGAGATAGTTTCCGAGAAATCCGCGATGCGCGGTCGCCGGAAACGCTACGGCAAAGAAATTTTGGTCCAAAACGGATGCTTGCGATCAGCTCGCGTGCGTGCGTCCTCGAGCATGACCTCGATGTCGCCTTGATAGTCGACGTAGTGATTGCGTTCTCGATACCGCACCGTGATCCGCTGGGACATATCCAAGCCCATTTCGGGGCTCAACCACACCGTGAACGAGTCGGTCGGTCCCTGGAAAATCCGCACCAGGTTGCCCGCTCCGACGGACGCCGAGACCTTCCCGGCGCGAATCCGCTCGGCCCGGTCCCAGAGCACGGGATTGACGGCAACGGGAGGCTTGATCGGCCCCATCTCCAACCACCAAAAGAAGCGATCATCCACTCGCATCGCGACCGTCTCAATATCGCTGGGGGGTGAACCACGAACATGAGCCGAAGATCGCATCCAGTCAAAAATATTGGGTAATTCTTCATAGAACAACTCGCGACCGCGACCGCGATACATGACGACCATCGTGTCGTAACCCATCCCCATGTAATCATTCATTTTGTCGCCATTGCGAACGAAGGGTGCTGGCGTACCGTCCTTCTCGCCCATGACTAAGTAGATCGGGACATACTTCGCATTCGCGTCGTAATGATGAATCGTCTTGCTCGGCTCACCGCCGACCGAGACCATACCCGCCCAGAGATCCGGGTGCGCGAGCGAGATATCCCACGCCGCCGTCGCACCTTCATTGTGCCCGGTGAGGAAGACTCGATCCGAGTCGATGGATGAACGCCGCATCGCGTCGCGGAGTGACGCCAATACCCTGGCGTGCTCGACCGCCGTGAACTCGTAACTATTTTGGCCCGCCCGTGTCCAATGCGGAGCGACGACAATGAATCCGTAGCGAGAAGCTAGCCCGAGACGTGTCTTGAGGCGTTCGTCATACTGGCCCGACCACCACTCAATTTGGCGGCGAGGGTCGACTCCCGGTGGTGCGATTGCGACGATGCAGGGATACGAACGCTGGGGGTCGTATTCCGGCGGCAATTGAATGTCATAGCCAACATCTTTGGCGAGGCCCTCCAGCCCGTTGACATGAAAGTTCCCAGCAACCGTCTCGTCTTGGCTACCGTCGGGGAACTCGAGCGGCGGAACGAGCAGTGGTAACATGCGGCTGATGTATTCAGGCTGGGATCCTTCGATCGCCCGCAACTCATCGAGGATGGCTTCGCGACGACCTGCATCCTGAGTGACCAAGTACTCCCGCACCTTCTCTCGCACGCTGAGCAGTGAGATGGCGATCGCCAGATTGTTCTCACCGCTGCCATTGCCGAGTAACCAACCACAGATCGCCAACGCAATGCGGCTGTCCAGCGGAACTTCCGGTGCCTGGCCCAAACGCGAGTAATCACTCATTCGCGGCAACGAGCTGACGCTCAGAAATTGGTCCAATTCGTCAAGCAGCGGCGCGATCATGGCAACCTGCGGCGGCGCCAATGTTTGCACTTGGGTGCGAAGCTGGCCCATCAGCGTCTCAATCTGCTGGTCCGTTTTCTTCGCTTCGGAAACCGCGTCCTGAACTTGAATGCGTGTCACGCGGCCGACGTCCGCGATCGGAAAACCTTCCAAGATTTGCTGAGCGATCGCGGGCTGGCCGACGTCGCGCCGCAGCTGCGCTTCTTCGATCAACTCATTGGCCTGGCGCTCGGTAATCGAGGCGATTTGGGATTCGAGTCGTTTCTCTTCCGGGAACAATCGAATCGTTTCGATCAACACGTCCTTGGCATCCGTGTACCGACCGGTTTCGTTGAAGAAGCGAACGACATTGAGACGCTCATCAAGATCGGTCATGTCGAGCCGACGATTGAACATCGCTCGCAACGTCGCTGAATCGAGACTGCTCGTCGCCAATCGCATGTCCCAGACGTAGGCGGGCGTTGCCTTGAGCCCCGCAAGCCTAGCGTAGCGAGCATTGATTTCCGCAATGCCCTGCAAGATCGGCAACGTTTCGCCCTTGGGACCCCGAACGATCAATTGGCGTCGCCCATACTCATTGAACGGCGAGATCGCGAGCATGTCACCGAGCCCCTGAACTTCACGACCACCGATCGGCTCAGGCTGGGCGAGCTGAATGGTCTGCTGCAGATCCGCGACTTCGACGGGTGCACCCGCGACGAGTGCATTCTTGTGGACGTAAAGACGGCGAAGCCCGTCATCGATCATCCAAATCGGACGCGATTTGACTTCGCCTGCAGCGCCCGCGGCGAAGGGATCTTGGTTGAGCGAGCTGATCTCGTTCACGATGCCGCGGACGACCAGTCCGTTTCGCAGTCGCACAAGTTGCTCGCCAAATATCGACCTTGGCGATATGACGGACCCGACAATCACCAGGACGAACACGAGCAGGGCACGGGCCTCCGCTCGGTCGAAAGGACGCATCCAGTGAAGACCGCTATCGGCCACTGAAGAATTTCTTGAGAGCGTCATCAGCCGCATCCCGAGAGTTCGCCGTCATCGTCTTCTTCATGTCCGCAGGTAGCTTACCGGGAGCTTTCTTCTTGTTATCGGCGCGGCGATCCGCGACGGACAAGCCCTCCGAACTCACGGATTCGTCAACCGACAACTCGGTGCTATCAGAATTCTCAACCGCTGCACCAACGGGATCGTCCAAGCGGAACTGACGTGTCTCAGGATCGGAAAGCTTGCGGACGCGATCGATTTGATCCGCCTCGTCCAACCAAGATGTCACATCCACAGGCTCGAAACGGCTGTCACCCGAACCCGACTCGACGGTCCGCGACGCGGCGTCCGAAACATCAACTACCTCCGGCTTCTTGGCCGCTTGCAGCCCGTGTTCGATCACGACCTCAAAGCTCAACTTACCGATTTGCAGCGTGTCGCCAGGTTGCAACGCTTTGGCACGATCGGTGGGCAACCGCGTGTCATTGACGTAAGTCCCATTGCGACTCTTCAAGTCCTGCACGAGCACCCGATTTTCACGGATGACGATGATGCAGTGCTTGCGACTGACCGACTCACTCTTCGGACGCAATTGGCAAGAATCACTTCTGCCAACCAAGAATTTTTCGCTGTTCACAGCGATCTCTTTGCCCTGCTGACTTCCCGTCAACACCTTGAGCTTTACTTGCATACGAAAACCTTTTTTCTCACCTTGGCAACCGGTAAAAAACCACACCCGAAATTCGACGAACAAAGCAAAGAAAAAAAATAAGTCCCAAGCCGTCTACGTGTCGGGGAAAGCCTCACCCAATAAGTCGCCGAATGAGCTCAATCAGATCGACGTCTGCCTTACAGCAATCATCGGACCAGTCCGCAGCCCGAATCGAGATTAGTTGCCGCCAAAAGTCTGAGTGTACTCACTTTCAAGGCAACGATAATCCCCCCTGGCGGAATCGCAGTGTAACCGCTGGCACCATAATCTCCAAATTCGTCTTTTTTGGCAACCCGAATCTGAACCGATGCACCTCAGTCATCGCTAGCGAACCAGTCCTATCGCCGCGCCAGCCAAGCCGCGTCGGCAAACCGCTGCTCACGGATTTGGCTCGCCAATGCTCGTTCGTTGGGCTCGAGCGATCCCCCGATCCAGCGAATCCTGAGCCGCTCGGCTAACCTTTCCACGACGGCCCGCGAAAGATCCGGAGAGGCAACCCGCGTCGAAACGAGGTCACTCGCACCCGGTAATTGTGGCGCCGAGGGCGAACTGGATAACAAAACGCTGCCGTGCTGCAGGACACTACCGCGAACTCGCCGCTGGGCACTGCCGACAATTTTGTAACCACTCGCGACAATATCCCAGGATGAACGTCGCTGAAAGCATAAAAATGGCTCTTCGGACCTCTCTTGCGTCAATCCGTCGGTATTCGCATCTCGATTCGATTCAAGGTTGTGATCGGAGACCTCGTGATCCGAGACGCCGTGCATTTCGGATCGACACCCGAGCTCGGCTAACGAGTCGATGATCGCTTGGTGCATGGCATCGTAGAACTCGGGCACGGCCCCGATCGCTGAGGCACGCTCGAGCAATTTTGGCTGGCACTCGCGCGGCACGACCAAGCTGTACGTGAGCTCGCGATCATGGACGATGGCCCCGCCACCCGTACTCCGCCGCACCGCCGCAAGCGATTGGCTCGCGACGTGCTTGGACCGCTGATTGAGCCCTTGAAAGTAACCCAACGACAATGTCGGTTCGGACCACCCGTAGAACCGGAGCGTCGGCTTCACCAGGCCGACGCCAGCCGTCGACGACGATTCCAAGATCGCCTGGTCGATGGCCATGTTCGTCGGTCCATCGTGCGACTCGAGCGAGATCAATCGCCCGTCGATCACGATGACTCAGAACATTGTTTCTCGTAAGCCGCGTGGTCGAGAAGCAATCCGATGGCATCTTCGTCCGTAATCTTGACCTTCATGATCCAACCAAATTCGTAGGGATCCTCTTTCAATCGGTCCAGATGTTCGGCCAAATCGCTATGCACTTCGAGAATCTCGCCGCCGACCGGCGCGTACAGCGGACTCACCGCCTTGACCGACTCGACTTCACCGAATTCTTCACCTCGAGTGAGCACACGCCCGACCGCAGGCAGATCCATGTACACGAGATCGTTGAGCTGCTCGATTGCGAACGCTGAGATGCCAACGACCGCCACCTTGGCCCCGCCCACTTCGGTCACATCCACCCACTCGTGTGACTCCGCGTACAACAATTGCTTTTCATCGCGAGACATCATCCACCTCAATCACTTTCAATTAATCTGGAAACGAATATGAACCGCTTGTCCTAGGTTCGCTTGTAAAATGGCAACGCCACCACTTTCGCACCAATTCGCTCACCGCGAAGATCGACATGCACCTCGCTCAAGCCAGCGTGCTGGATGTCTACGTAA
This sequence comes from Pirellulales bacterium, assembly GCA_038256795.1. Classification (GTDB taxonomy): domain Bacteria; phylum Planctomycetota; class Planctomycetia; order Pirellulales; family Pirellulaceae; genus JBBSJZ01. Next base: position 8,030 of record JBBSJZ010000166.1, read on the forward strand.
GCCATCGCGATGGAACGACCGAGTGTCGGAGATGGGCATCCGCTCGTCACCACACCGATCGGCTCATCGCCCGCCGTCATCACCGACGCCCCTTCTCGGACCACTCGCTTGGTACCCGGGAGGATCCCAATCCGCGTCCGTTTGGCCGTCGTGCTGGCGACTGCGGCCAGCGATTCGCGTCCGATGAAATCGCGACCTTCAAGATTGCACGCAAACTTCAACCCCGCTTCGATCGGGTTGATTGATTCGGTCAGCTCATGACCATAGAGCGGCATTCCCGCCTCAGTTCTCAACGTATCGCGAGCACCGAGCCCGGCCGCGACGAAGCCGGCTTCGCGTCCGGCCAGCAACATGTTCTCCCAGACCCGCGGCGCATCTTCACCGCGAACGATTAATTCGATGCCGTCCTCGCCGGTGTAGCCCGTGCGACTCAAGATGACGGGCTTGCCGAGATGCTCGGTGATAACACTGTGATAGTACTTCAATCGATTCGCGTCGAACTTGAAAAATTTACCGCAGGCTGCCAAAACCTTGGGCCCCTGGACCGCGATCATCGCTGTCAACTCGGTGCGATCCGTCATCGTCACGAACGGGAAATCCACCAACCGAGGCGTGATCCAATCAACGATCTTCTGGCGATTTGAAGCGTTCACGACCAGCAAATAGTAGTGTTTTCCCGATGGCGTTTCTAAGTTTGAAACGAGTACGTCGTCGAGAATCGCGCCGTCCTCGCGACAGATTAGCGAATAACGAGTTCGCCCCAGCGGCATGTCCGTCACGCGGCGCGTCAGCAAGTGGTCGAGCAGCGCCGCCGCACCCTCACCCTCAAAACGCAAACGTCCCATGTGTGAGACATCGAACAGCACACCCGACGTCCGGCACGCTTGGTGCTCCGCGACGATCGATCCATAATGAATCGGCATCTCAAAACCGGCAAAGGGGACCATGCGAGCACCCGCGGCACGGTGCCAAGCATCAAGCGGCGTTGTCTGTAGCGGTGTGCTCATCGCAATTGCAGATCACAAAGATTGAGGCGGTTCAAGATGTCAACGATCGGTTCCCTCGTGAATCGTAACCCAACCGGATCCACTCTCGAAAGGGTACGGGCCGGGCACGCGATGGAGCCCGATGCGTCGGCCGACCACCCTCCCCCCAACCCTCACCAACCTCGCGTCAAAGTCTTGATCGCGAAGAAGCCCTTACCGGCTGTGATAAACAGCTCATCACGGTCCTTGCCACCAAAACACACATTCGCCGTCCAACCCTCAGGCGTCGCAATGGACCCGAGTTTCTTTCCGTCAGGGTCAAAGACCGTAACGCCCTGCTTACCGGTGACGTAAAGCCGCCCCTCACGATCGAGCGTCATCCCGTCGCTCCCCGATTCGCAGTGCAGCGTGCGATCCGTTAGCGAACCGTCTTCGGCAATGCGGTAGCGATAAGTCTTGCCATCGCCAATATCAGCTACGAACAACCTCCGTTTTTCCCGATCTCCAATGATCCCGTTGGGTTGCTTGAAGTCACTGGCAACCACCGCTAACCCTGCACCACCGAGCGACACCCGATAGACATCTTGGCGATCGAGCTCGCGGTCACCCCGTTGCCAGTAAGGTCGTTTGTAAAATGGATCCGTGAAATAGATCGTCCCGTCGGTGTCGACCCAGCAATCATTGGGACCGTTGAACAACTTGCCCTGCATCGAGCCGACAATCAATCGGTGCGACTTGTCCGCGACATTGATGGACCACAACTCGTTCTTGCCATCCGCGCAAGCGATCAACTGGCCATCGGGTGCAAAGAATAAACCGTTGCTCCGACCCGCTGGCTGCATCCACGTTTCCACCTGTCGCGTCGACGCATCGAACCGCAAGATCCGATCGTTGGGCTGGTCGGTGAAGTAAACGTTACCGTCGTCGTCACAGGCGGGCCCCTCGGTAAACTGGTAACCGTCCGCGACCAGCTCCAGCTTCGCATCCGCCGCGATCACGCCCTCAATCGCGACCACCTCCGCGGCGGATAGATCGATAGAAATGAGGATCAAGCCCAATAATAAACTCAATGAAGACGTCATCCGGTAGTTCATGCGATAACTCGTTTGGTTCAATGAAATTCAATGAGGTTCTGGTCTACTCGTCCGACGACTCGGCGAGCGTCTTGTCAAGCGGACGATTCTTGTCAACGAAGTAGGTCGTGGAGCGATCTTGAATGGCCCAGTCGGTTTGCCAGACCCATTCGTCGCGGTGTTTCACTTGCATCGGCACCATGCTCATTCTCGCCAACGCGTAACGCCAACTCAATGCTCCCTTCTCGTGTTCAACCGCTTCGATGATCAACAAGACTTCCGGATCGGTACCCTGGACGAAAGCAAACATGGCACCATCGACGTATTGATCCGCAGCAGTCGTTTCGGGGTAACGATAGATCGGACTCGCCAACAGGCGCAGAGGCTTTTCCGGCCCTCGGTTCGGAACCAACTTGGCAGAAAACTCTCGCGACAAACGACGCATTTGCTGCAGCCGGCTCGGGATCGTGCTTGCCGGAGCGGGTGCGCTTGCGAGCGGACGCAGCTCCACCCCGGCGGCCTGGGGCGTCCACACGATCTCGCCGTTGAGTCGCGTCGTGAGAGATCCTTGCGCCAGTGATTGAAACTCAATATCAAACTGTTTTTCCTCGGTCGGATAAGCACACATGGCAACTTGCGGCCGACCTTCAAGGGTCCACAAAAACATGCCGCCGGCCACAGTTCGACGCTCAGGGTTGGACCAATTCAAGACCGGCGCAGGCTGCAGTGTCATGAGCTCGTCGCCGCTGGGCCC
>JBBSJZ010000167.1:0-10776 GCA_038256795.1 Pirellulales bacterium
CTAGAGGAATCCGGTTTGCCCGTTCAAGTTGAAGCGGAGTTCCACTCGCGGCGGACGTTGGCGGGCGAACCCTGGTACGGTATCGACTTGGATGAAACGAATTTGCCCCAGGAAGCGAATCGCATCGAGAAGACGATCTGTTTCACGAAGGGGTGCTATCTCGGTCAAGAAACGATTGCTCGTTTGGATGCACTGGGCCAGGTCCAGAAGAAGCTGGTGCGTTGGCGGATTGCTGGAGGAGTTCCTCGAGCGGGCACGACGTTAGCCGTCGATGAGAAGGTCGTTGCACGGCTGACGAGCGTTGCGGTCAACGATGCGGGGCAATGTTTTGCATTAGCGATGACCCGGCGAAGTCATTTCATAACGGGCGCGGTGGCGAGTGGTATTGATGCGACAACGGGGGCGGTATTGCGCGGGGAAGTTGTGGGAAGTTGAGGTCGCCGTGCTATCGTTTTTGAAGTGGATTCATCATCATGGAGTCCATGGTAGAGACTCCGGACGAATTTGACCGCTTGATCGCGCGGGTACGTGACGCTGATGATGAGGCCATCAATGCGCTTTGGCAGACCTATTTTGAGCGACTCGTGCGTATCGCGGCGATGCGGATACCCGCGAATTTAAAGCGGGTCGGCGATGAAGAAGATATCGCCCTATCGGCATTTCACAGTTTCGTTGCGGGGGTTCGGGATGACCGCTACCCCGATTTAGCGCGCCCCGACAATCTCTGGGGTTTGCTCATGACGCTCACTACTCGCAAGGCCCACGCACACCTGCGACGACACACGCGGAAGAAGCGTGGCAGCGGTGCGATTCGCGGTGAGTCCGTTTTTTTGAATGCGGGCGGAGAGCCTTCGGGCGGCGGGCTCGGTGATTTCGCTCGCAGTAATGCGGCTCCCGACGTGCAAATGGAATTGTCGGAAGCATTGGAGGAGTTGCTCAGTCAGTTGGCGGATGAGCAATTGCGACAGATCGCTGTGATGCGGATGGATGGTTACCTCGTGGACGAGATCGCAAAGTTGTTGGGGTTGAGTAAACGAGCCGTTGAGCGACGGTTGCAGTTGATCCGCAAGACATGGTCGGAGTCGTTGTGAGTATCCAGGACCTTTCGGCGAAGGAGTTAGCGCGAGTCGATTCCGTTTGTCTCGATTACGAAGATAAACTACGGCGTGGCGAAGCGGTGTCGATCGATGAGCTTGTTAAGAATTTTGGGGGTCGTGACGCTGACGTTTTGCGGACGGAACTCGAGGCGGTCCGGGCGGAAGTCGAGGAAGAATTATCCGTCACGCCTGCGCCAAAGCTTGGCGCCGTTTCCGGGGTGATCGATGTGGCAGTTGAGTTACCCAAGTCCGGCGAATCGATCGGCCCCTACGTACTCGGCGAGGTGCTAGGTCGTGGCGGGATGGGGACGGTTTTCCAGGCTCGTGACATACGATTGAATCGTTGGGTTGCGATCAAATTGTTGTCAGTGACTGGGAGTCAAAAGCGTGCGTTGGCAGATCGCTTTCAACGCGAAGCCAAGGCGGTAGCTCGACTGAGCCATCCGAACATCGTCGAACTATTTGACGTCGGAGTCGCGAGTGGAGTTCCGTATGCGGTGATGGAGTACTTGCATGGTGTGGAGCTCGCGGATCGATTTCAGGGCGAGCCCATCGAGGCCGGGGAGGTCCGCCGGATTGGTGCACAAATTGCAGATGCACTCGCCTCGGCGCACGCGGGTGGAGTGATCCACCGTGACTTGAAGCCGCAAAATATCATGCTCGTCGAGCGTCAGGTTGTGAACGTCGCTCCGACGGCCGAGGATGGGGTCGACGATGTCCCAACGACGATCGTTAAATTGGTTGATTTCGGTTTGTCGCGTCAGCCCAGTGACTTGGAGAATGGAGAACCGCGTCAGCCTTTGTCTGAGACACGCGAGGGAACGATTCTCGGCACACCTGGCTACATGGCACCGGAACAGGCGCGCGGTGAAACGGTGACAGCGTCAGCTGACCTATTTTCGCTGGGATGTGTCCTCTATGAAGCGTTCTATGGTCACCGTGCATTTGATGGAGTCACCGCGGCGGCGCGGTTCGCGTCGGTGCTCGAGACAACGCCTTCGGGAGATACCATGCGGCGAGAGGCCGATCCGGCGTTGGCAGCGATCATTGACCAATGTCTAGCGAAATCGATCGCGGCGCGTCCTCGATCGGCGGCGGTCGTCGCTCGCGAGTTGCGGTTACCGGTTATCGAGGACGATCAGGATCAAGGACCATGGCTTGATCGATCGACGCGGCGACGGTTCATGGAGTCGATCGCTGGCGGATTCATCGGTGCGTTAGCTGGCCACGGGTTTCGTGTTGACCACAGCGTTGAATTGGGCTCGATCCAGCGGATCGCGGTGGTCTCGTTATCCGATAAAATACCCGTGCCGGCCGATGCGGATTTAAGCACGGCGACGAAGATTCCGATCGGCCAGCGCGTCATGACGCCGGGCGAGGAGCTCGCGGGCATGTTGGCTCAAGAGTTGAATCGCATTCCGAACTTGGTCGTCAGACCCTATCGTCCGATCGCGATCACGTCGCCCGACGAGTTCAAGTCACTCGGCAGAGAACTTTTTGTCGATGCGGTGGTGACGGGCTTGTACAACTTAGACCGACGCGGCTCGAAGACGTTTGTGACGATCACCTTGGAAATGATTTCCACATCGACGGGCAACCCCATTTGGTCGGAAACGTTGGTCGCCGAAAAGGCTGAGAGTTTGCTCGACCAAACCGAGCTCGTCCGCAAGTTGGCGGGAGCCATTAATCGTCGACTGATGCCGCTAAGTTCGGATCAGGATCGTCCGGAGACTGTCGAGACGTTCGGTTGTTTGGCCAAAGGCCATACGTACTTGGATCCTGACAATACGGTCGAAGGGCTGGAAATGGCCGTCCGTTGTTTCGAGCACGCGATCACAATCGACGGGCGATATCCAGACGCGCACGCGGGGTTGGCATTGACATTATTAGCACTCGCGACGCGCGGCGGCGAGGTTGAACCATCGGCCATTCAACAGCAAATTGAAAGGGCCCGTGTGTCGTATGGATTTGCTCGTGAACTCAGTCCGCAAGCGTACGATGTTCGATTGGCGGGTGCGGAGCTCGATTGGCAAACTTTCTATCGTTACGATGATGCTCGAGTGGAGCTACAGTCGCTTGCATCTCAACGGCCGAACGATTGGCGGGTTCATCATCAACTCGGGCTACTGCAGTTGAGTTCTGGCAACATGGATGCAGCTCGCTCGGAATTGTTTCTCGCCTCGCAATTGCACCCGCAATCGATTTTGGTTCGCACCGATCGCGCTCGGCTGGAGTGGTTTGCGGGCAACCAGGACCGTAGTGTGAGCGAAGCGACCGAGTTATTGCGCACCTTTCCCACGCATATTCTGGCGAAGGGTTTGTTGATTGATATTTACGAGCAAGCGGGCGATTTCGAGCGAGCGGCAAAGGTATTGACGCTGTCGGGTGCAGATCTTGAAACGCAGGACTCGCGAAAGTTAGCACCCGAATATTTTTCGTGGCGCGCGACGACGATTGCTGAGGTTCCCTACGGACCGTTCAACGGGTTGATGAACCAAGCAATTCTGAGCTCTCGAGTGCGGGCGATCGATGAGGTAGGATTTGAGCAGCTTGCCAGTTCACTCTCGCCTTCGCTACCGATGCTGGTTGCACAGCATCCGGCGCTGCGCGGAACACAATCGTTTGACCGAGCAAAGTTGTTGTTATCGGGCGGTTTCGAAGCTGCCGCTAAGCCAGCTCAAGATCGTGTAAATTAGCCAGAGCGTGAGCGAGAGTAGCAGTACCAAGGATGCAATGACGCCGATGACGATTGGCCAGACGCTGCCACGGTGCCTGCCGTCGTCGTAATACTGTCGCATCAATTCGAGATTGCGGTAGTTGGCTTTGTAGAACAGGTCGAAGACGTTGCCGAGAATCGGCACGGCGCCGACGACGGTGTCGAGGATAACGTTGCCGAGCATGCGGACGACGAGCATTCCACTGGCACCGTTCTTGGCCATCGTCACGATGAGCAATCCGGAAAATCCCATGCTCAGTACATCCCCGAGTCCGGGAACGAGTCCCATCAGAAAGTCGGCACCGAATCGCAGTCGGGTTCCAGGGACACGGAACTGGGTGTCGAGCATGCGGCTGAATTTGTCGACCCAAACGAGATCGGGTGACGACTCTCGCTGTGACTGGGTAAGCACCGGTTCGTTCTTGATTGATCTCTTCACAACCAGTTCCCAAAGATTGGTACAAAGACGTGGCGGTTCATTTGCAGCCTCGTCGACTTGTGTAAACCTTAACCGCTGAAATTTCAATCCATTTCGCGCGATTTTCTTTGTGCCTGCTGACGGGCTAGAAAGCGTCTTTTTCGTTCGACGTCGCGGTCACTCGTTGCTTGCTCTTTCGCGGCGACGTCGACGATCGTCCGTTGTTTCTCGAACTCCATGAGTGAGGGCGTTTCGAGACTGAATCGCCCTAGTCCACCGGAACGCAATTCAGTCACCAGGATTCGCGACGCCCGATCGATGTCGACCTTGTTGCTTTTGCCGAGACAACCGCGACGCCGACCGATCGCCTCAATCGCTTCGAGGTCACTTGAGGGGACGGATTCCAGGTTGTATCGCTCGACCATTCGCTGCGGATAGTTAGCGATCAAGAAACTGGCGGCAAAGAATCCGATGTCGGCGTATTCGAGAGCAGTTTCTTGGACTGACCCCAGCAATGCGAGTCGATAACCGCTGTCGGGATTGAGCACATTGGGCCACAGGACACCGGGGGTATCGAGCAGCGTGATGCCGTCACCAATGTTGACGCGTTGTTGTTGTTTCGTGATTGCGGGCGTGTTTCCGGTCTTGGCTATCTTCTTTCCGGCGAGGTAATTGATGATGGTGGACTTGCCGACGTTGGGAACGCCCATGATCATCGCCAGGATCGCACGTCCATCGCGCTGGGGTAGCATCCGAGTGGCGAATTGTTTGATTTGGCGAATGGTCGGAACATCATCTGTGGTGACTCGGTGAGAGCGGACACCCTCGCAGCCATCCCAGTACGATTGCCACGTCGCCGTGACGGCGTCATCGGCCAGGTCACTTTTGGCAAGGACCTTCAAAACGGGTTTATCGCCGCGCAATTCAGCGAGCATTGGATTCTCGCTCGAATAGGGAATCCGGGCGTCCAGGACTTCGATGACCAAATGCACCTTCGGCAGGGTCGCTTGAATCTCCAGCCGAGCCTTGTGCATGTGGCCTGGGAACCACTGGATGTTCATGATCAAGATCGCGGGAACGAGTAAAACGGAACCAATTGACGGTGATTGTCCCGGATGGATCACTCGATGCGAAGCCCTCTTGCGGTTTCGCTCAGGTCTCTTTGAAGCGATAGCCAATGCCGCGAACGGTCTCGATAAGATCGGCGGCGGCGCCCATCTTTTTACGGAGCGCGCGAACGTGAACGTCGATGGTACGTTCGAGGACCATCGTGTCTTCGCCGAGTGCGGAATCCATGAGTTCGCTGCGGCCGAAGGCGCGACCGGGTTGCCGAATCAACGTGTCGAGCAAACGAAACTCGCTTTTGGTGAGCTTCAAAATCTCGTCCTCAAAAGAGGCGACGTAGCGGCGTCGATCGACGGTGATTCCCGACAGGCTGACGGCGTCGTTTGACTCCTCGAACTCTGGCTCACGACGACGCAGTAATGCCTTGAGACGCTGCAGCAGCACCTTGTAGCTCTCCACGGGTTTGACGACGTAATCGTCGGCCCCGACGGCGAAACCGACGACTTGGTCCGATTCTTCGCCGAGCGCACTGAGCATGAGGATCAGCGTGTTTCGAGTGCTCGCATCGGCCCGCAATTGTTTGCAGACTTCGATTCCGCTCAGTACGGGCAAATCGACATCGAGAAAAACGACATCGGGCAGGATCAAACGAGCTTGGTTGAGTGCATCGCGGCCATCCGAAGCTCGCGACACTTCGTATCCGGCACGCTGGAGTTGGTATTCCAACGTCTCCGCCAACGGTCGATAATCTTCGACAATGAGTACCTTTGTTTTGGACATAAGTTTTCTGGGACGGTGAGGGTTGCCATCGTTGGCCATCGGCTCGAATCTTCTCGAACCCGGCGGTCGTTTATCGTCGTCGATCAGGCACTTTTTCGCACCCACCCCAAGGCCGTTCAGACGATGAAGGTTTCATTAATTTTGGATGTGGAATGCCGTGGGGTGCAGAGCCATAAAATCGTTCCTCACTCAGTACGAGTCCCTCACCCTGACCCGCAACACACTCAAAGCTAGGCAAAGCGATGGGAAAGAGGATCAAGCGGGACTCCCGGCTGGGCCGCTCCGACGTGTCCGCATTTATTGCTGCAGACGTCCTTAATCGGTCCCTTTTACCGAGTGGACGGCGAATGCCGGTAGCAGCACCTCGAACGTCGAACCTTCACCGGGCCGGCTTTTGAGTCGAACTTCCCCGCCCAGAGCTTGGGTCAGGTTCTTAACGATCGACAAGCCCAATCCGGTACCCGAGCGGGCGGATTCGCGGGTGCGCTGGACGCGATAGAACCGTTCGAAGACGCGCTGCTGTTCACTCTCGGGAATCCCGACGCCATCATCGCTGACGATGATCGCCCAGAACGGACCAGCCTCACGGATACTGACGCGAACATGACCGCCGTCGTTCGTGTAGCGGATCGCGTTCCCGATCAAGTTGTTGATGATTGTGAGTGTCGCTTCTCGATCAGCGATGATGCGGGCGTCACCGCAATGGTCATCGACGGTGAGTTCGATATCTTTGGCTGTGGCGACGGGTCGGTACGACTTGAGTGACTCAGCGATCACGTCATCCAAATGGACGGTGATGAATTGCAATTTATCGCGACCGGCTTGGGCGCGAGCGAGTTGCATCATGTCGGAGACGAGTCGTTCCAATCGCAAACACTGGGTCCGAATTTGGGACATAAAATGCGCAGCCGCGGCGGGGTCGTCTTCGATCGCGAGCTCGACGGTTTCGGCGTATCCCTTGATCGCGGCGAGTGGCGTTTTGAGCTCGTGAGAAACGTTGGCGATGAATTCACGGCGGATCTCGTCGATGCGGCGTGTTTCCGTTTCGTCTCGAAGGGTAAGCAGGACATTCGATTGCAAGGCCGTCGTGATTTGATCGACACGGACGCGAACGGGGCGATGCAATTTCCCATCGCTGACTTCAATCAGTACTTCTTGTGCGCCGTCACCAAAGCTGCACATTTCCACCCCGCGAACCAAGTCCGGATAGCGAACGACTTCGGCGAGCATTCGACCGGTGAGTGTGTCACCCCCAGCAAACGCGAGCAAACGTTTCGCAGCGGGGTTGATGAGCAGAATTGACTTATCGGAAGCAAGCATGATGACTCCGTCTCTCATCTGAGCGAGCACTGAAGTCGTTTGCATCGTTTCAAGTTGCAGCGAATTCCAGCGATGTTGCCACTGGGAAAGTTCCTTGCTGGCCGCAGAAGACTGATGGCGTGACATTTCTTCGCGATCTCTTCCTTGAATCACGAGTAGGGAGCACGCGATCACCGATGTCGCAATGACGGCGACCGATGAAGCGATTGGCCCAAAGCCCAAGATGAGGCTGAGTAGCACGGAGGCCACGACCATTCCGAAACCGACAATGGTTTGCCAGGGGCGAGGAACTTGGTGCATCAATGAAGACCTTGAGCCGACGTCTCCCCACAGGCCCTATCAGAGGTGGCGACGTCGTCAGGCGCGCGGTTGCCCACGGCTTTTGAAAATAGTTTTCGGCAACGATTCCATCGATCCATCCACATTCGCCCCGGGGTGCGACGCAGGTGACCATGCCGATCCGTTTGAAAGGTTTCGCTCGTTTCCAAGTTCATCGCGGTCAAGAATCCGCCACCGAAGCAGAACGTGTCCATGCAAACCAGGTGTCCGGCATCGAGGACGCATCCGTTGAGTTGCGGCGTATGGCCGACATAGACGCGTTTGCCACTGAGATGCGGTTGAGGTAGTGGGTACGGCAAGTGGGTCCAGTAGCGAATCGAATCATCCTGTTGGATCATCGGGATATCGGCCGCATAGCACGCATGCACAAAAATCTCGTCATCGGTCTCATAGTAAGGTCGCAGCGACTGGAAGAATTCGAGATGTCGATTCGAGACTTTGGAGAGCGATCCACCGTAGCTGCTCACCGTGCTCGTCCCGCCACTGCTCAGCCACATCGCGGGATCGAGACCACCGATCGTGACGGCCATCATCATGATTTCGTGGTTACCGCGAAGCATCACGGTGCGACATGTTTTTTGCACTTCGATGAGTTGGTCGATGCAATCACGGCTGTTAGGACCGCGGTCGACGTAGTCGCCCAAGAAGATCAGCTCGTCATCACTTGTCGGGGCAACGGCTTCGATGAGCGATCGCAACGCCTTGCCGCAGCCGTGAACATCGCCAATTGCAAATCGTCTCATGGGGACAACCTTCGGCGGCTTAATTCAACGATGCATCGATATTGATGGACATTCCGGGTGCGACTTCGGCGAGCACGGTATCGCCACAAGCGCGCACGGCGGCGTGCCAAATTTGCTCGGGGTCACTGAAAATGATGTTTGCCGTCGCATCACCGACGAGCCAACCACCGACTTCGAGTTCATGATCGAGTTGACCCGGGCCCCAGCCACTGTAATGCGCCACGTAGCGGACTCGCGCGTCGGGCCGACGGAGTAAGATTCGCAAATGATCATCATCGCCTGTGATCCACGCCGGGGGATTGGCAAGCTCGAACGACATCGAACCGAACGGCTCGGCGGGATGGTGGTGGACGGTACACTTCAATCCGGGTGATGCCTCGGCATCGCAGGTTCCACAGGGATCACCCACACCGGCCAAATCATGCAGCGCAAGCAATGGGCCTTCGACGGGGCCGCCGCGGTAGATGTAATCATCGTCGCGCATTTTGCCATCCGTGCTGCTCAACTCGACGAGCTCACGAAAGCGCCGCGAGGTCGGCCGATCGATGGCCAAACCGAACGCACCCTCGGCGTCATGCTTCACGACGAAAATCACGCTCCGCAAGAAATTATCATCGCTTAAATAGGGCGATGCGATGAGCAATCGCCCCGTTAGATTCGTCGTCATCGAAAGCACTCACCCAAAGGAGGCCAGAAACAGGTGTCAGGAGCCCTGCCAGACGTCGCGCCAAAGGCACCCAGCCCATGACAATCCGACCCCGAAACCTACCAGCATGTTAACCGCTTCTGCGTCGAGCTTGCCTTGATTTCTCATCCGATCGATCAAAATTGGCAGCGTGCAGGAGACGGTATTGCCGATATCGGCGAGTTCGATGGGCAACCGCTCGGGAGCGATGTTCATGCGACTGCGCAGTTGATCGAGCATCTTCCAGGTCGCTTGATGCATCAAGAAGTAGCGAATTTGTGGTTCGGAGAGTCCGTTAGCGGCAAGGATTTCGGCGACCAAGCGAGGAACAGCCTCGACGGTGAAATTGATCAGACTCGGGCCGTCCATGTACAGGCGACTTTTCCAGCGTTTTCGGTGCCGCGGCGGAATCGCATCCTGGGGATCTCGCGAACCGCCATCGCCGACGATCAGCAGATCACCACCGCTACCGTCACTGCCGAATTGGAAGCCCCACGCCGTCGGTTCGTCACCCGCTGTGATCAACGTCGCGGCGCCAGCATCTCCGAAAATCGTCCTCAGGCTGCGATCCTCGGCGTCGATGTACTTGCTATACGTTTCCGCGGTAAGCAGCAAAACGTTCTTGGCGACGCGGCTTTGGATTAATCCGTCGGCCATCGCGAGCCCGTAGACGTAGCCGCTGCAGCCGAGATTGAAGTCGACGGCACCGCATCGCGTCGGTAAGCCCAGCCGATCTTGAATCAAACAGCTCGTTGTCGGCAGCGGGTAGTCAGGCGTCTGGGTGCAGAACAGCACAAAGTCGATGGATGCGGGATCGACGTTCTGTTCCGCGAACAATTTCTTGGTCGCCGCTACCGCGAGATCACTCGACGTTTCGCGTGGCTCAGCGATATGACGCTGGCGGATCCCCGTTTTTTCCTCGATTAGCGGCAAATCCCAGCGTGGGAACTGGGCGTGAAGCATCTCGTTGGTTTCGATTCGCGTCGGTAAATGAATCGCGATCGGACCGAGTTGTGCGTAGGGCACGGGGCATTCCATTCTCGGCCGCTTGCCCGACCGACTTGGCATTTCGCTCAGGCGTCGTCGGCATGACCAGCAGACAACGATTTCCTGGGAGTCTCAAAAGCTCGGAATCGTAGCAAGAATAGAGGTCGATCGGCAAGTCAGCATGGGGACGTGCCGGTTCAGCGGTTGAGCTGTCGCGTCAGCCGCGGGGGATGGAAAGATTGACGTGCTGTCGCAATGACTCCAGCCGGACGGGACACTTGCTACATTCTGGGCATGCGACGAGCACGAATTCATCCGCCGACCGACGACGCCATTCGCGAGGCGGCGAAATTACTTGCGGAGGGTCATCTGGTCGGAATTCCCACCGAAACGGTCTACGGACTTGCTGCCAATGCACTGGATCCGGTCGCGGTTCAGAAAATCTATGATGCCAAGGGGCGACCACCGTCCAACCCGCTCATCGTTCATTGTGCGGACCCGTCCCAATTATCGCTCGTGGTCGCCGATCCACTCGACGATGCGATCCGACGCCAGCTCGATTTGTTAGCGATATTTTGGCCAGGGCCGCTGACAATCGTATTGCCGCGATCTGACCACGTTCCAGA
>JBBSJZ010000168.1:0-10772 GCA_038256795.1 Pirellulales bacterium
ACCACAAAACATGCAAATCAAACAAGGATCACCCATGTTTGCTGTCTCCGAAATCCATCAATTACTCGCCCGTGGCAAAACCGCGAGCCTCGGCACACTCGACCCCGATCGTCATCCATTTGTCACGCTGGTGAGCATCGCCGCGGCCGGGCCGACTTCGATCGCGATGTTGCTGAGCGACTTGGCCAAGCACGCTCAATACCTGGCCACCCTCGGGCAAGCGTCGCTGCTCGTCGGCGATGACGCCATCGCCCCCGATGCACGGATGGCCGCCGCTCGCGTCACACTCACGGGAAAGGTCCGCCGACAACTACGCGGGGATGATCGATCCTTGCGAGCGATCTTTCTGCAGCGACATCCGCAAGCGGCGATGTATGCCGACTTCGGAGATTTCTCAATCTACGAGTTTCAAACCCATCAAGCGCACTTCGTCGCCGGCTTCGGAAAAATCCACAGCGTCACCGCAGCGGAACTAGTGCAGTAGTCGCTTCCCGCGAGTCCCCAATACGATTGTCCATGATTCCTCGTTTCGAGGCTCCCGTCGGGGAGTTCGACATCCGCGAGGTGGTGTTGCAGGTGCAATCGCGTTACGAAGTCGAGGCCGGGGACGAGATTCGGAGTCTTGATAGCGCCGGCACTAGCATCAAAGCCGCTCACAATTCATTAATTTTTTACTCACGATTGACAAACGAAACCCATGCCACTTGAATCCGCTACCGATGACTACCAAGACGAACCGTCGCTTCAAGCCACGAATGACGTCGATCCCAAACAACTCCAGCATTTCGTGACGCGGATCAAGAACGCGGAGCAACAAGTCGGTGAGCACATCCTCCGCGCGCTCCAGCATGACGATACTGTCGCTGTGCTCACGACGGTCATGATTGGAGCCGATGGTTCACAACAAATCGTCTCCGCAGCCCTCGACCCCGATCGCATGGCTCAAGTTAACGAGATACTCCAAACCGCACAGCAGCAACGCGAGCCGCAGGAGCCCTGCTTCGGTTTTCACTGTCTCGTGAAACCCAAACTCACTTAGGCCGTGACAATCCGCATAATCTGCACACGGTTCGATTCGGTCACGCGTGAAACCGAGTTGGATTGATCACTGATGGCCGCTGGATACGACTACTCGTATAGAAACCCAACGTCTTCCTAGTGCTCAAGTGGTCGTCGTGCGAGTATCCCATTTCAACACGATGACGCACGGCGGTGCGGCGACAGCGGCGCGTCGGCTGCATGAGGGTCTGCTCAGTTTGGGTATCGATAGCCGCTTCTATCACGCCTCACGGTCCAACGACGAATACGATCCGCCCATCCATCGAGCGAGATGGCGGCGCGGCGGTTGGATGACGCGACTCGCAGCCGCGTTCCGCTACCGCCAGCATCGATTCGAATTGCGACGTGCCGCTCGGCAATCACAACCTGGCAACGAGTTGTTCACATCGCCGCGAGCGAGAGGCGAGACGCCGTGGCCGCCCGACCCTGGCCGTGGTCGTGAACATTCCCGCGAAGTGATTCATCTGCACTGGATCGCCAAGTTGGTTGACCATCCCAGCTTCTTTGCTTCGCTACCCGACGACCAGCCCGTCGTATGGACGCTTCACGATATGAATCCGATGTCGGGCGGATGCCACTTCGCCGGCGGATGTGACCGGTTCAAGTCGGGATGCGGCCATTGTCCTCAGCTCCGCCAGCAATCCGCCGCCGACATCAGTCGCCAATTGTTTACCCTCAAACAAGATTCCATCGCGCGTGCGAATCTACACATTGTGGCACCGAGTCGTTGGTTACTCGAGCAAGCCCAAGCGAGCTTGATGTTCCGTTCCGCCGCATCCTTCACTCGCATTCCCTACGGGATCTCGACGGCTCAGTATTACCCCATGGATCGCGATGAAGCTCGCGCCCGTTTGGGCATCGATCCGCGCAAGTTCGTCGTCTGCTTTGGGGCAATGCACGTCAATAACCGACGCAAAGGGGCGCAGCAACTCGTCGAGGCACTCTCGTCCCTTGCGGCCGTACCCGATGCCGAGTGCATCGTCTTTGGCGAGGGAGAATTGCCACCGACTTCGAAGCCATTGCCACCGATTCACTCACTCGGTTCGATCGTGGGTACGCTCCAGCAACGGGCGTTGTACAGCGCGAGCGACGTGTTTGTGCTGCCCTCGCTCGAAGACAATTTGCCACTCACGGGCCTCGAGGCGATGGCCTGCGGGACGCCCGTCGTCGGTTTCGCCAGCGGCGGTATTCCCGACTACGTTCATCACCGAAAGACGGGGCTGCTAGCGCCCACCGGTGATGCCGACGAACTCGGCACGCTTCTCCGCATGCTCGCCGAGTCACCTCACCTGGCGGCTCAAATGGGCCAAGCCGCGCGCCGATTGATCGAGACCGACTACACCGACGATCGCGAGGCGATGTCGTACCAGCAACTGTATCGATCACTGACGCAGAGCGAATCGATCCCAATCCGGGCAGCGGCATGATGTTTTACATCGCCCGCGAGAGCTACGCAGCACTGCGTCGGTCCCAAATCGCGCGGCGGCTGCTGCGCGTGAATTGACGCCAGAATTGATTCGTTGTGAGCAGCTTTGGCTCGTCCTTGATTAGGGATAGAAGCGACAACACCTGCCTCGATGGCTTTGAGTCTTCTTCCGCGATCATCTTGTGCGTGAAACGTAGCAGGGCCAGCATCCGTTGCCGATTCTCCGGATTGATGCGTGAGTCCTCACCGCGCAGGTACGGCTCGACGCGATCGAGAAGCTCCAAAATACTCGCGCCCCGCGCCGCCGTCTTTTGTTGTTCGTGCATCCGAAACGCTGCGAGCGGCGTATCAATGGCGAGTACCTGCATACCGAGATCGAAGCCGCGAAGCCAATAGTCAAAGTCCATCGTGTAGTGCAGTGATTCATCGAATGGCCCCAGCGTTTCCGCCAGCCGGGAAGACCAGAACACCTCCGGTTGGATGAAGTTCAAATTGCGTTTGGGCCGCAGCCAGAAACTCCACAGATCGACGATCTCGGCAAGGCTGTTGATTTCTGCAAGCTGCTGGATCACCAAGTTTCCATCCGCATCGACTTTGTCGCAAATGCCATGCACAAAATCGAGTTTGTCATTGCTCGCGAATGCCTGGGCTACCTTTTCGAGCGCTCCCTCACGATAGAAATCATCGCTATTGAGATAGGCGTGAATCTCACCGTGAACTTGCGTGAATCCCTTGTTGATCGCGTGCGTTTGGCCGCGATCCCGTTCGCTGCACCAATAGGTTAACTCGCCCTCATACTTGCGAATGATGGCTGCGGAATCATCGCGGCTGCCCCCGTCGATGACGGCGTACTGTAAATCGAACACGGTGCCTCGACCCGATTGATTGAGCACGCTGAGGATCGTTTGTTCGAGGTACGCGGCTTGGTTGTACGAGGGCGTAACGATCGCGAATCGAGGTCGCGAGGACATTTTGGACTTGCCAAGTGTTTCGATCATGTTAGGCAGCACGTGTGCGGGAGGAATCGGCGCCCATCGGATGTCGATGCGGGAATGCGTGAAGTGATTCACAGACCAACCACTGCATCGCGCAACCACGACGCTCGGCGATCACTTCCGCCTGTTCTTGAAGGCTGAGGTGCGATGTTTCTGGGACGAACCAGCGACGGGGTCGATCGGCATCCGCGATCGTATCAATCGTTGACACGCGATGCGTTTGCGAGAATTGGTTTCGTAATCGTGCACTGACGCCGGGCCGCATTTTTTCATGCGTTTCAATGACAAAATCCGAGTCGGCGAACGCTTCAGCCGCTCTCGCGGCGATGAGCAAATCGTCTTCAGAACCTTCAATATCGCAAATGATGAGTGCCCGTTGTTGGTACAAATCACCGAACATGCACTCGGCGATCACTTCGACTCGTTCGTCGACACCATTGGCGATCGCCATATCCCAAACGGCTTCTCTCGCTTCACGCTGCAATTCATAGGCAAGTACGCGAGCATCGGGCCACACCATCGCGGCACCGATCGCGTAATAACCTTCCGCCGCACCAATATCGATGACGACGCGGTAATCATTTTCGGCAAGGCGTTGGAACGACTCGTGCAACTCAGCCTCGTAGGTACCGAGCAATTTCGGCGCGAGCGTACTTCCGTGAGAATAAGCTTGCGGGTAGCGCATGCCGGCGAAGGGGCCTCGTTTGACGATCATCTCAGGGGCGAATCGTTTCGCCGTGTCACGCTGGAACTGCTGGCGCGCATTGCGGCGATGATGGTGCTGGGTTTGGACGATCTCGCGACGTCTCGCACGGGCGATTTGGCGATGCTTGCGATACGTCGCTACCCACCCACGTTGATACCATCGACGTTTCTTTTCCGGCCGCGGTGGCAGATCAAATCCGGCCTGACGCACCGCGATCGCGGCGGCCCAAAACTCGTCGGCAAAGGGATGCTCGCGATGCGTCTCCCAAGGCTTACACCCTTGCCCACTGAAGTGAACGAGATGAGGATTGCTCGTCGGAAGTGGTAACGACGATGGCCCACTGAAGAAACGATGATTGACATTGAACTCCGGCGGCAATCGTTTCCAGGCTCCGGCAAAGTGAGTGGCCAAAATATCTTGATCGGGATAGACCCACGATGCTGACTTCTCGACCGCGAGTTCGAGCAATTGCTCACTCGTCCTGTTCTCTCGCCATGTGTCGAGATCAATCACCAGGACGCCGCTATTGAGGTACGCCGAATCGAGCGGCAAACCGAGTCGAGCGATCGCCTCGTGCGGTTCGGGAACGGCGCCAAGGCCTGCTGCTGACAACTTCATGTCCGCAAGCTCATCAAGAGGTCGGCGAACGAGCGTGTCCCCGTCCAAGTAAATGACGCGATTCACGTCGCGGGGCAAAATGAAGGTCAATGCCAAGCGATACAAGACCGCAATACTCCATGTCGTTGTGCCTGCGAGATCACGCGGAAACTCCGCATGCACGCGATGAAAGCTCGCGTCGGATCCGTTCTTGCGAACAAAATCGCGCAGTTTCCGCTGCTGAACGTCCGTCAAATCGCCGTCGTGGACAAAATGAAAGTGGCAACGGCGGGTCTGGCTGTTGAGGACCGAGTACACGCTCACCGCCGCAAAATTGACGAATGCTTGGTTGAGCGTATAAACGATGTGAATGGGCTGACTTGACTCGCTTTTCATGTCCCGCTCGTGCTTACGTTCGATGTCGATGCTTGGTGAATGAATTCACCCTCGCGAGTACCAAAACCCGCCGCTGTGAGACAATCCCAGCCGTAAGATTGATGAGGATCACGATTGAATACGGTGAACATCGAAATAGGATGTTGGTACGCCGGGGGGCAATGTTTTGACTTGCTTTCACGATTTTCCTGATTGAGATCCCCCCATGCGAGCCGCTCGCCCGAACAAGAATCGTCAACAAGGTCGGTCCCAAAACTGGGGAATTTCCGCATTGGAACGGCGATTGATGCTCGCCGGCGATGTGGCTGTGGCGGCTGAGTCGGCGACGTCGAGCGACTCGCCAGCGACGCCGAGCGACTCGCCAGCGGCGACCATCACCGCCGCCACGATCGTATTTCTCGATGCGGGCGTGGAAGATCACGAGATCTTGGAAAGCACAATCGTCGACACCGCAGAAATCGTCTTGATCGATGGCTCGCGAGACGCGATCACACAGATCACGGAGCACCTCGCCCAGCGCCGCGACGTCCAATCCATTCACATCGTCAGCCACGGCTCGGAAGGTACCTTGAATCTGGCTGGCCAACAGGTCGACTCTGCAACGCTTCGTGGTCAAGCGCAACAGTTGAACCAGTGGTCGAAGAGCCTCAATGCGGGCGCCGATATCTTGCTCTACGGTTGTGAATCCGGCAAAGGCGATCGCGGACTCGAATTGATTCATACGCTCGCCGCGCTCACGGGCGCCGATGTCGCAGCGTCGGATGACCGCACGGGCAACGAATCGTTCCATGCCGATTGGACCTTGGAACAAACCACGGGCTCGATCGAAGCTTCCCTGGTGTGGGACGTCGCTCGACGCAGTGAATTCAACCACTACCTCGGCATTCAAATTTTTGCGGCGGGTTCGACCGGCGATGAGCTGATGGAGCTTGAGGTCAATGGCCAAATCGTCAGCACGTGGTTCGTCGCTGGTACCGACGCCGAGGCTGGGCGTTTTTACAATTACGATTACGACGTTGACGGCATCGCCCCGAGCTCAATTCGTGTCAACTTTGTCAACGACTTGTATGATCCCGCTCGCGGGATCGATCGAAACTTGCGAGTCGATTATATCCGCGTCGATGGTGTGAACTACCAAGCCGAAGACCCAGCGGTGTTCTCCACTGGAACGTGGCTGCCGGGCGATGGGATCCAACCCGGAAATCGTCAAAGTGAATACCTCAATGCCGACGGATACTTCCAATTTGCTGGCGGCGAGGCGAATAACGGTAACCTCAAGGTTTTCGCTCGTGGTGACACCGGCCAGGAGCAAATGCAAGTGCTCGTCGATGGCAACGTCGTTCGCACATTCAGCAACGTCAGCCAAGGGGGCACGACGTACAGCGTCAACGTGGGCAACGTGAGCCCTTCGAGCATTCGAATCGCGTTCAGCAATGATGCCTATGATCCCGCCCAGGGGCTCGACCGCAACTTGGTCGTTGACGCCATCGAACTCAATGGCACTCGCTACGAAACCGAAGCGGGGAACGTGTTCTCAACTGGCACATGGCGTCCCGGCGACGGCATCGTACCCGGATTCCGGCAAAGCGAAACGCTGCATTCCAACGGATACTTTCAATACGGGTCCACGGCACCGCCCACTGGAAACGTGGGCAACTTTGTCGTCGGCGCCGAAGCATTCTCCGTCAACGAGGGCGCTGGCACGGTCAATGTCACCGTGTCCCGCATCGGCGGCAGCAGTGGTGCGGCCTCGGTCGTTTACGCCACGCAGGCGAACACCGCCACCACCGGTTCCGATTACCGTGATGTGTCGGGAACGTTGTTCTTTGCCGACGGTGAAACGAGCAAGTCCGTCGCGATCACCATCCTGGAAGACGGCATCGTCGAAGGTACAGAGAACTGTAGTTTTCGACTCGTCAGCTCGACCGGCGCCGGTTTGCTCGCGCCACGAACTGCGAACGTGAATATCAACGATAACGACTCGAATCTGCCTTCGTTCAACTCGTTCACGTCCGCCAGTACTTTGAAACTCAACGGCAACGCGATTGTCGCCAACAACAATCTACGATTAACAGCAGCGACGGCCCAGCAGCGTGGATCGGCATACTTCACCACCCCGGTCTCGGTGGACTCCAATACTTCTTTTGAAACGAGCTTTGCCGCCCGCTTTGATGGTGGCCAGGGCACCAACGGTGGCGAGGGCTTGGCATTCGTCATCCAGAATTCGCCGGCGGGAACGTCAGCCCAAAATATTGGCAACTTCTCGGGTGGACTCAACTACAACGCGTTGCCGAAGAGCATTGGTATCGAGCTCGATACATTCAAGAATGTTTATGAAGCCTACGCCGACGAGATCACCATCACCAAGAATGGCGAGTTGGTGAACCCCGTTCGCACCATCCAATCGCCGTATGACTTGAATAATGGCCGGACCCATTATGTATGGGTCGACTACAACGGCGTCTCGGATCAATTGTCCGTCTATCTCTCGGACGTCAATGAGAAGCCGCTACTCGCATTGATGAAGACGACGATCAAACTCGATGAAGTCGTCGGCAACCAAGCGTACGTTGGCTTTGCAGCTGCCACGGGTACTGCGTTCAATAATACCTACATAGAATCATGGCGATTCACGCTCGACACCCCCGATCCCAATCCTCCGGTGCAACCCCAGGGGATCATTGTCGAGAATGACATCATCACGGGGCTAACATCACCACTCGCCATCGCCTGGGGTCCCGACGGTCGCAATCTGTATATCGCGGAAAAGGGAGGCGTCTTGAAGGTCGCTCGCGATGGCGGCGCGGTTCAAACCGTGATTGATATTTCCAATCGCGTCAATGAGTTCCAGGATCGCGGGCTGCTAGACTTCGCACTGCACCCGAATCTGCAAAACAATCCCTATCTGTACTTGCTCTACACCGTCGATCCACCTGAAGTCTACAACCACGTCGGCAACATCTACGCGGGACCCGATGCCCAAGGCAACCGTGCGGGTCAATTGATCCGAGTCACGCTCAGCGCGGCGACGAACTACACAACCGTCGTCGCCGGTAGCGAAGTCATTCTTTTGGGCAGCACGAGCACCTGGAATAACTTCAACGCATTCACCGATAGCACCCTCAATCTCGCCGAACGACCCGCTGGGCAAAATCCCGACGGATCTTACCTGAGAGACTTTATCAACAGCGATAGCCGCAGCCATACGGTGGGCAGCCTGGCGTTCGGTTTGGATGGAAACCTTTTCGTCTCGATCGGTGATGGAGCCAGTTTTAATCAAACCGACCCGCGCGCACTTCGCGTTCAAAACGTCGATAGTTTGTCCGGCAAGGTACTTCGCATCAATCCGATCACGGGGCAAGGCTTGTCGGACAATCCGTTCTTTAGCGGCGACGCTAATGCCAATCGCAGTAAGGTTTATCAATACGGACTTCGCAACCCCTGGCGTTTGAGCGTCGACTCGGCGACGGGACGGCTTTACATCGGTGAGACGGGATTGTCGAGTTTTGAAGAGATCAATACTGGACCCGCGGGTGCGAACTTTGGCTGGCCGTACTTTGAAGGTGGTCAAGGCACGAATCGACGCACGCCCGGTTATGAGAACTTGGGCCAGTCTCAAGCCTTTTACAACTCGGGCCAGGTCGCTCGCCCCGGCTTCATCGCTCTGCCCCACGGCAGCGGCAGCGATGCGATCGTGCTCGGCGCCGTCGCGCGCGGCACGACCCTGGGTGCCCAGTACGAAGGCGATATCTTCTACAACGACCTCGCTCGCGGTGTCGTCCGACACGCCGATGTCGCTGCCGATGGAACGCTGTTGGCGACCAGCGTATTCACCACCGGTGCCGAATTCGTCGTCGACATTCAACAGGGGCCTGACGGCGGGTTGTACTACGTCAACCTCGTCTCCGGCGTCGTCGGGCGGTGGGAATTGGTGTAGCTACCGCGCGCCTAAGCGGCACGCCGGACCTTGGCGATGCCATTGGCACCGAGACGACGCAGGCGAATGAACGTGCGTGCCGGTTCGGCGGGCCGACCTGAGATCTGGGACACGAGTGACGGTGCCAATCGTGATCCGCGTGGACGCACCGCAGCGAGCTGGGCACCGAGTTCTTCGTAGTCATAGCCGAGCTGGCCGAGTAGCCGTTGTCCCAGAGCGAGTCGATAGTCATCCATGATCCGCCAGTGTGATGCGCTCGAGGCCGCGAGCTGCAGCCACTTGCTCATTGATTGCTTGCTGGCCGTCGTGTGGTGGTGAATGCCGACGGGGTCGCCGTACTCGCGTCGTTTCGCACTGCCATAGTTCCCCAGCCCTTCCACGGGGCTCAGCAGCATGAATCGTTGCAAGCGATCGAGTACCGATTCGGTTTCCGTGACGAGTTCGGAATAAGAAACGGTACATAGCCGCGGCTCGTTCATCATCATCGTCGCAGCGGCGAGTCGCGCGGGCGCTTCGAGTAAATCAGCTCGGTATTCGGAAAGAAACCCAGGGCGTGACGGCCGCGTCCACGTCGTGATGATCGACCCCAGCACCGACAAGGGATTGCGGAGCAACACGATCACACGGCAGTCGGGGATCAGCGACAACAGATCTTCGATGATCCAGTAATAGCGAGGTGTCTTGTCGATCAGCACCGTGGCGCCGTGGCGACGGCATGCGGCATCATAGATCCGCCGGGCGCTCTCGCCGATCTCGCGCTGGACGGTGCGAAACCCACCCTCGAGGTTTTCTCTCGCGAAGACATCGACCGCTTCATCCGCGAGCTCACCATCGTAAAGCGTTTCGACCGAGCGACGTGAACCTCCGAGTGCGTGCACGAGCGGTAGCATCAACCACGTCTCACCGGGCGCGAGGACTTGCGGATGACCCGCAAGCATTGTTTGCAACAGTGTCGAACCGGCTCGCGGTTGTGACACAATGAACACGACGCGTGTTGCGCACTCGTTGATTGCTGGGGACATGGTCTTCGTTGGGCTACTCGGTTACTTGCATCAAGCGGGTCCGTTATCAAGCAGCTCGACCGCGAATGAATCGTTGTTGAATTCGCTGAGACAAGGACAACAATCGCATCGGATCGCCGGCGAAGCCATCCATCGCATACTTGCGTCGGATCGCGGCTTGACACTTTTCGTGGAGCGGTAACTTCGCCGCCGATAGTCCGCTACCGTGTCGTCGATAGCCGATGCCCATTTCACCCGTGAACTCGAACATGGCGTTTTGAGCGAGGCGAAGTTTGTAGTCCCAGTCCTCGTAGATCTCGAGCGTCTCGTCGAAGCCGCCGACGGACCGCGCCAGGCTCTCGTGCATGAGAAAGTCGCGTGGGATCATCACGCGCCGGTCCAAGATCGCTTGGAATAATCGACCGCTCGCCGGAGGAGCGATCTGGCTGGCGCGAACGACGTGCTTCCCTTTTCCGTCCATCCACTGCACATCGCTATAAGCAATCGTTCGTTGTGGTTCTGCGGCGCGAGCGAGGACGGCGACTTCGTGAAGAATCTTTTCCGGACAGTTGTAGACATCATCTCCATCGAGCGACGTCAACCATTGACCACGAGCCTCGGCGAGCAATTGATTGCGCACCGCGGAGATGCCTCG
>JBBSJZ010000169.1:0-10745 GCA_038256795.1 Pirellulales bacterium
AAGAGCGACTCGATTCACGACTATCGTGCGGCTGTCCTCTTCGTAATCGCACCGCTGACGGTGGTGGGATTCGCTGCCCTGACGTTGCGGGATCGAAATCGATTGCCCGCTGAAACTCGCCCTGCATAATTTCGAAACACTTCTCCTCAAATGACTCGCTCAACTCGCCATCATCGGTTTGGCGGAATGGCTGCGAGGATGGGAATCCGTCAACGAGACAGTGACGAGGATGGCTCGTCGTTTGCTCCGTGGAGATATCCAATGGCAAGCTGATCTAGGCTCGAAGCGAATGGCTTTGGTAACGTTGGTGCTGGATCAATCGAATTCGCCAAGCGTGGCCATCGAAGGAGCGAGACAGCCGTGGAACGAACCATTCTTTGCATCAAATGGGGCACCAAGTACCCAGGGCATTATGTCAATCGACTCTATCGAGGTGTTTCACGGCACCTGAAATCGTCATTTCGATTCGTGTGTTTAACGGACGACTCGTCGGGCATCGATCCAGGCGTGGAAATACGGCCGTTGCCGGTGACGCCGTTTGACGAGAAAGCATTCGATGCCCGCAAGGGTGGCGAGACCTGGCGAAAAGTGGGCCTGTTGCAACCGGGACTCGCGGACCTTAGCGGCGACACGCTGTTTCTTGACTTGGATATCGTGATCACGGGCGACGTGAGTCCCCTCTTCGATTATCACCCCGGACAATTTTGCGTGATCCAAGATTGGCTCGAGCGACGCCGACGGTTCCTACCCGGTCGCGATGGCCGCGTCGGTAACACGTCGGTCTTTCGCTTCAATCCCGAGCGTCACCGTGTCGCGTACGATCGCTTTGCCGAAAACCAAACCAAGGTGCTCAATTCTTTCCGCATTGAGCAGCAATACATGAGCGACGCTCTCGACCACGACATGGTGTTTTGGCCCAGCGAGTGGGTGTGTTCCTTCAAGCGAAGTTGCCGGCCGGCGTTTCCTATGAATCACTTCGTAACGCCGAGACAACCGACGCAAATGCGAATCCTTGTGTTTCACGGTTACCCGTTACCTGATCAAGCGATCGCGGGTTACGACGGGGGGCTGCTCAAATCGACTCTGCCGGCGCCATGGATCCAACAGCACTGGACCGCCGATGATGTTCACGTGGCCCAACCATCGGCTGCTTAGGCAACTCATCCCCGGTCGATGATCGACAAATTATTCACGCCCCCGCGCGATACGTGACGAGCGATTCACTAACGAACGGTTCGGCAACGGGGCGTTCGGTGACGGGGAAGTGCTCGTCGACGACTTGAAAGAATTCGTCTCGCGTGGTGACGTGCGCGACGTGGGCGCGAAAGAACCGGGCGCCGTGTTTACCCTGGGCGTAACAGCACGCGAACTTGCGCATCAGCACCGTGCCCTTTTCTTCGCCGAATCGCTCCACGACGAGTTGGTAGTGGTTGAGCATGCACGCCTTTTGCTGGAGCAGTGTCGGATCGGGCGGGATCGGCTCGCCGCGGATCGCGGCGGCGGCTTGGGCGAAAAGCCACGGCCTTCCGAGCGATGCTCGTGCAATCATGACGCCGTCGACGTCGTAGGTTTGGAATGCCGCGAGGACCTTTTCGGCCGAGTCGAGGTCGCCGTTGCCAATCAGCGGGATGTGCTTGAGGTGCTGCTTGATTTGGCTGATCCGATCCCAGTCCGCGTTGCCTTTGAAGAAATCTTGAGCCGTGCGACCGTGAACGGTGAGCGCCGCGGCACCGGCCTCCTCCACCACGCGAGCGATCTCATCGCAATTGACGTTGTCGCGTGTGCAGCCGAGTCGAATTTTGGCGGTGACGGGTGTGGGTGAACATGCCTGGACCAACTGGCTGATGATCCGCGACATCCGCTGGGGATCACGGAGCAAGTAACTTCCGCTGTGCGCCTTTTCCGTGACTTGGCGAACCGGACATCCGAAATTAATATCGACGACGCTGACGCCGTATTCGCCGACGAGCCGACGCCCCACCTTGGCCATCGTCTCGGGATCATTGTCCCAGATCTGCACCGCGAGCGGCCTCGCTTCATTGGCGACACCCCACAGTCGATCGGGGTGCTCGGCTTCATTCTCGTCCATCCAAACGAAACCGCGGGCATTCACCATCTCGGTCGCGAGTAGTCCCGCACCACCGTACTGGCGGACGATATGGCGGAATGCGGCGTTCGTGAAACCCGCCATCGGCGCTTGCAGAATCGGCGGATCGACCACGAGTGGGCCAATGGATAACGGTGGTGGAGGTGTCAAGGTCATGCTTGTGTTAGAGCGCTTGGTCACCGCTCCCGAGGCTTCGTGGGGAAAGGGCTAGGGTGAGGGGCCGGTCGGGAAATCGGGAAGATAATTTTGAGCCTTCCCTTGGGATGCATCAATCGAAACCGCTGAGCTCGAGCCAGCGTTCTTCGGCTTCGGTCATTTCGGCGGTGAGTGATTCGAGTTCTCGGTGCAGCCGCATGGCTTCGGCGGCATTGGATTCGGTCAACATCTTTTCGTTGATCGCTTTCTTCTCGCCGTCCAAGCGAGCGATCTTTTTCTCGAGGTTTTTCACCTCTTTATCGCCGCGGCGCTGGTCACGCTGGGACTGGCGAGGGTCGACTTCTTTGGGCTTGGCGGGTCCGCCCGCGGGCAGGACTGCGGCGGCCGCTTTCACTCCCCCGGTGCGCTGGCGTTCACCCTCGTCGACCTCGCTCTCCATCGCCGCGAGGTAGGTGTCGTAGTTGCCGAAGTAATTGCGCACCTTTCCATCGCGAACTTCGATCACACTGGTCGCCACGCACTGCATGAAGTGACGATCGTGGCTGGTAAAAATCACGGTGCCCTTGTAGAGCAAGAGTGCGTCGGCGAGCGATTCGACGGTCTCGACGTCCAAGTGGTTACCCGGTTCGTCGAGCACGAGTACGTTGGCGGTGCCGAGCAGCAAACCGGCCATGCACAATCGGGCTCGCTCGCCGCCGGAGAGAACCTTGACTTTCTTGTTGATGTGTTCGTCGCGGAACAGCAATGCACCGGCCATCGCCAGTAACTCTTGTCGTGTCGTGCCAGCTTCGGAGTTGTATTCCAAGTGTTCGATGACGGTGTGTCGTTCATCGAGGCTCGTGTAAACGTGTTGGGCGTAGGTTCCGATCTCGGTCCCATAGCCCCACTTCATTTTGCCACCGAGCGTGGGTAGCGAACCGACGAGCGCTCGCAGCAGCGTCGTTTTCCCTTGACCATTGTCGCCGACGATCGCCGCACGTTGTCCATGCTCGATCTCGAGATTGATATCATCCGCGATCGGATGATCGCCGTAACCGATCACCATGCCTTCGCACCGCAGTACGGTTCCCTGGCGTGGTTCGACCCGCGGGGCACGGATACTGACGGTAGCTTCGTCCTTCTCGACCTCGGTCGTGTGCAATCGCTCGAGTTGCTTGGCCTTGCTACGTGCCTGGCTGGCGGTGGAGGCATTGGCACGATTCTTTTCAATGAACCGCTGCAGTTGCTTTTGTTTCGCCATGACCGTCGCATTGACGCGGCGATCGTGATCACGTCGTTCTTCCCGGTATTCGAGGAACGCATCGATTTTACCGGGGAACATGGTCAGCTTGCCGCGCGACAACTCGAGCGTTTCACTGCACGTCGCCTTCAAGAACGCGCGATCGTGGCTAACGATCAGTGCCGCTTGTTTGAAGTCCCGCAAAAAGTGCTCGAGCAGAATTTGGGTCCGCAAATCGAGAAAGTTGGTCGGCTCGTCCAGCATCAGCAAGTTGGGGGCGTGCAGCAGTAGTGCGGCCAACTTGACCCGCGTTTGCCAGCCACCCGACAGTGCTTTGACGGGCCCCTCGAGGTAGGCACCTTTGAGCTCAAATTGGCCAGCGACTTCGCCGCACCGCCAATCGGGCTCGCCGCTGTCACGCATCATGAAATCGAGTGCCGATTCGCCGGGCAAAAACGGATCGTGCTGGCGAAGGTAGCCGATCCGCAGCGTGGGGTGGTGGATGACCTCGCCCTTCTCGAGTTCCTCGTCACCCATGATGGCTTTGAGGAAGGTGGACTTGCCGGCGCCGTTGCGGCCAACAAAACCCACCTTCACGTCGTCGACGAGCGAAACTTCCGCCTCATCGAGCAAAATCTGGTCGCCGTAGCGTTTGTGAGCGTCGCGAACTTGGATCAAAACGGCCATAGAGAGACGTGCAAAGCGGTCGAGGGAGTGGGGGCAAACGGACGAGAACGTTTATTTCCGGTGAACTTTAACAGTCTCGCCCGCCGACGACAAATGGCAGATGACAAGGCGTGTTGCAATCACCTCGATAGCAAATAGGGGTGGTTCGATCACAATTATCAAACGTAATTCGCTGGCTTTTGCGGTCACAAATCGAACGGGAACACTTCCGCCGGGAAACCTGATTCTCTAAAGTAGTTGAACTTGCCCCCGTCCTGCCCGTTCGGTCTTCGCCGGCCGTTAAGTTGCATCATGAATAGCTATAGCCTGGACTATATCGACGATCTGTATGTCCAGTTCGTTCGAGACCCATCGAGTGTCTCGGAAACGTGGCGCCAGTATTTCGAGCAGTTCCTCGTCGGTGCCGGGACCAAGAAACTTACAACAGCCAAGGTCGGCGCGAGTGCCAATGGGGCCCCCGACGGTGATGGCGATTGGACTTCTGGTAGCGAACACCGTTCCGGGTCGACGGGCGACGAGGTCGCGGACCAGGCATTGTGGCTCGCCCGTGTCCAGGATCGCATCGACCAACTCGTCCGCGAGTACCGCGTCCGTGGGCACCTCGTTGCCCAGCTCGATCCGCTCGGGTTGTTCAAACATGATTGTCCGGAGCTGAGTCCGCAAAGCTACGGATTGAGCGATAGTGACCTGCAGCGACCGTTTGACAGCAGTTCGCTGGAAAACGTGTCCGGAGGGACTCTCGACACGATTCTCACGAAGCTTCGCAATACTTATTGCCGCAGCATCGGTGCGCAATTCATGCACATTGACAATCGCAATATCCGCGATTGGCTGCAACGACGGATGGAGACGACGGAAAATCGGCTCGATCTTTCGCACGAAGTCCAGCGTCGGATCTACACGCGATTGGCTGACGCCTCGATCTTCGAAGAGTTCGTGCGCCGCAAATTTGTCGGTGCCAAAACGTTCTCGCTCGAGGGTGCCGAAAGCTTGATCCCGATGCTCGATTTGGCGCTCGAGAAAGCGGGCCAGCACCATGTCAAGGAAGTCGTGATGGGGATGGCCCACCGCGGTCGCCTCAACGTGATGGCCAACATCCTCAAAAAACGAGCGATGAATATTTTCTGGTCATTCGATGATCCGAACCCCGAACTCTCACGCGGCGGCGGCGACGTTCGCTATCACCTCGGTTATAGCAGCGACTGGAAAACGGCCGCGGGCGAATCGATCCACATTTCGTTGTGCTTCAATCCCAGCCACCTCGAATTTGTCAACACCGTCGCGCTCGGTCGAACCCGCTGCAAGCAGGACCGTCGCGGCGATGTCAAACGCCAAGAGGTGCTCACGATCCTGATCCACGGCGACGCCGCCTTCGCTGGCGAAGGCGTGGTCCAGGAAACGCTCAACCTCAGCCAATTGAAGGGCTACAGCACCGGCGGGACCCTGCATATCGTCATCAATAATCAAGTCGGGTTCACGACCGAACCGAACGAGGGACGCAGCACCACCTACGCGACCGACATCGCCAAAATGTTGCAAATCCCGATTTTTCACGTCAACGGCGAAGATCCCGAAGCCGTCGCGCAAGTCGTCTCGATGGCGATGGATTTTCGCAAGGAGTTCCACCGCGACGTCGTCATCGATTTGTACGCGTTCCGTCGCTGGGGTCACAACGAGGGCGACGAACCCCGCTTCACCCAACCGCGAATGTACGCCGAGATCGATCGCCGCGCCAGTGTTCGCGAACAATACCTCGGCCGACTGCTCGAACTCGGCAAGATCACCGCTGAAGAGGCCGAGGAGATCGGACGCGATCGCACCGAAAAACTCGAGTCCGAATTCGAGGCCAGCAAGCACCACGCGTTCGTGCCTGACACGCAAACGCTCGCGGCAAATTGGAGCGATTACTTCGGCGGCCCCGAGCCATCCGCAGCGACCGACACGACCTTCGACCGTGCCAAGCTCAGCGAACTCGTCGATGGGCTGACGCGACTTCCCGATAGCTTTGCCGCTCACAAGAAACTCAAACGGCCGATGGCCCAGCGACGTGAGATGGCGGCGGGCGAGCGAGCGTTCGACTGGGCCAGCGCAGAAGCTGCCGCCTTCGCGACCCTGCTCTTCGAGGGCCGCCCGATCCGTATCACCGGCCAAGACACCGAGCGGGGCACGTTCAGCCAACGGCACGCCGTGCTCCACGACTGCAAGAACGGCGAAGTGTACACGCCGCTGAAGAACGTGTCGGATGCACAAGCGCCGCTGCACATCTTCAACAGCCCGCTTTGCGAAGCTGGCGTACTCGGCTTCGAGTACGGGTACTCGCTCGATAGCCCCGACGGACTCGTTGCCTGGGAAGCCCAGTTCGGCGACTTTTGGAACTGCGCCCAAGTCATCGTCGACCAATTCATCGCCAGTGCCGAGGATAAATGGAACCGGCTGAGCGGCCTCGTCATGCTCTTGCCCCACGGCTTCGAGGGCCAAGGCCCCGAACACTGCAGCGCCCGAATCGAACGCTTCCTGCTGATGTCCGCCGAGCACAATATCCAAGTTTGCCAACCGACGACGCCAGCCCAGTACTACCACATGTTGCGTCGCCAAGTGATTCGCAAATGGCGAAAACCGCTGATCGTGATGACGCCCAAGAGTCTGCTGCGGCACCCACAAGCGGTCAGCCCCTTCGAAGAGCTTTGCGACGGATCGTTCAAGAAAGTACTCGTCGACAAAAGCGTCGACTTGAAAAAATGCAAACGAATCGTCCTGTGTACCGGCAAAGTCTACTACGACCTCGTCGAAGCGAGGGATGAACGGGAAATCGAGGGACTCGCGGTGGTCCGCGTCGAACAACTGTACCCGCTCGCGCGGGAAGAACTATTGAATCCGCTCGCGGATGCTCCCGATGGAACCGACGTCGTCTGGGTCCAGGAAGAACCGCTCAACATGGGCGCGTGGTCCTACATGAAGTTGACGTTCGGCGACCAAATCCAAGAGCGATTCAAATTCCGAAAAATCACCCGTGCTGAGTCGGCAAGCCCCAGCACCGGAAGCATGGCGACCCACAAACTTGAGCAATCCGAACTACTCGAAGCCGCCCTCGCGGACTTGTGAGTCGCAGTTTCATGCGCGCGGTTTTGAGTGAGCCAGCTGCGCGATCGGCTCGCCACGAGGGGCTGGCCAACGCCCGATTTAAACCACACCCGTGGGCCGCAGCTTGATCGACTCAGCTCGCAATAGGCTGCTTGCCGACCAACCGGACCGCACCGATGGACTCGAGCGGCACTCTAGCCCGGAGAGCTGAGCGATAATTCATCCGCTTCTTCATAGCTCGACACTGGCGGGCACGCGCACACCAGATTGCGATCACCGTAGACATTGTCGACCCGACCGACCGGCGGGAAGTACTTGACGCGGTAGTCTTGAGTGGGATCCGGGCACGCCGCAACCCGTCGATCGTAGGCCAGCGAATCACTCAACACCGAATCGAGCGTGTGCGGTGCGTTGGCGAGTGGATTGTTGTCCGCGGCCCATTCGCCCGACTTGATGCGCTCGTACTCCGCGTGAATGAGATTCATCGCTCGACAAAAGCGATCGAGCTCGGCCTTGGGCTCGCTCTCCGTCGGTTCGATCATCAACGTTCCCGCGACTGGGAACGACATCGTCGGTGCGTGAAAACCGAAGTCGATGAGTCGCTTGGCTATATCATCGACACTGACGTGCGCGTCCTTGTCCATCGGACGAGTATCGATGATGCACTCGTGTGCCACCAAGCCACAATTACCCGTGTATAGAATCGGGTAGTTATCTCGCAATTGGTGCGCGATGTAGTTGGCACTGAGGATCGCGACCTGCGTCGCCTTGCGCAATCCATGTGGGCCCATCATGCGGATGTACATCCACGAGATCGGTAACAAACTTGCGCTGCCGAAGGGAGCGGCGCTGACGACCGGACCGACGCGTTCTTCGTGAATGCCATCCTTGGGCATGAACGGCGCTAGGTGCTCCCGCACCCCGATGGGTCCGACCCCGGGGCCACCACCGCCGTGGGGAATGCAGAATGTTTTGTGCAGATTCAAGTGCGACACATCGCCACCAAACTTACCCGGCTTCGCGAGTCCGACGAGTGCGTTGAGGTTGGCACCGTCAATGTAAACCTGGCCGCCGGCCGCATGAACTTTTTCGCACACCGCCGAAACACCTTCCTCGAAAACGCCGTGCGTCGAGGGATAGGTGATCATGATCGCCGCAAGCTTGCCCGCGTTGGCAACGATTTTGGCATCCAGGTCGACGAGATCGACGTTCCCGAGCGAATCACACTTCACCACGACCACTTTCATGTTCGCCATTTGAGCGCTCGCCGGGTTGGTCCCGTGAGCACTGCTCGGCGTCAAGCAAACATCGCGTGCGAAATCACCTCGTGACTCGTGGTAGTGCTTGATCGCGAGCAAACCCGCGTACTCACCTTGGGAACCCGCGTTGGGTTGCAGTGACACGCGGTCATAGCCCGTGATTTCACACAACATCGCTTCCAGACGATCAACGAGCGATTGATACCCCTGCCATTGGTCGGCCGGTGCGAACGGATGGATCGCATTGAACTCCGGCCAAGTCACGGGCGTCAGCTCGCTGGCGGCATTGAGCTTCATCGTGCATGAACCGAGTGGAATCATCGCGCGATCCAAAGCGATGTCCATCTCTGACAATCGTCGCAAATAACGCATCATCTCCGTTTCGCTGCGATAGGCATGCCAAACTTGTTGAGTCAGCACGGGATCGCTGCGGAGATGTTCAGTCGCGAGTGGTGAGTTCGCATCCGACTCGAGCGACGCGTTGCCCAGCAATTGAGCAAGTGTTTCGACTTCAGCCACGGTGGTTGTTTCATCGAGCGAGATGCCAATTTCTGTGTCGCTGTAACGGCGCAAGTTGAACCCAGCAGCGATGGCTCGCTGGTGAATGTCACTCGCACGGCTTCCCACGTCGATGACGAACGTGTCGAAGAATTGGTCACTCGAAAGCTGGCAACCGGTGCTGGCGAGTGAGCGATACAAACGCACCGTGAGATCATGGACTCGGTCGGCGATCTGGCGGAGCCCTTCGGGACCATGGTAGGCGGCATACAGTGTCGACATGATCGCCAGTAGCGCCTGCGCGGTGCAAATATTCGACGTCGCCTTCTCGCGGCGAATGTGTTGCTCGCGGGTTTGTAAACTCAACCGAAATGCGGGGTTTCCGTGCCGATCAATCGACTGGCCGACCAACCGTCCCGGCATCGTTCGCTTGAATTCGTCCTTGGTCGATAGAAACGCCGCGTGCGGCCCGCCGAGTCCGAACGGCACACCGAAACGCTGCGAGTTACCGATCGCAACGTCGGCCCCGAGCGAGCCCGGCGAACGCAGTTTCAAGAGTGCCAACAAATCCGTCGCCATGATCACCAGCGCGTGATGTTCGTGGGCTTCGTCGATGAGCGACTCGTAATCATTCACGCCGCCATCGGTCGCCGGGTATTGGACAATGACCCCGAACACCTGGTCCCAACTCTCCACCGGTGCCGCTTCATCAAACAACACGATTTCGATCCCGAGCGGCTCGGCTCGCGTGCGGAGGACATCAATCGTTTGCGGGTGGCAGAGCGTCGAAACGAGGAAACGATGAGCATTCCCTTTGACACTTCGTTGGCAAAGCGTCATCGCTTCTGCAGCCGCCGTCGCTTCGTCGAGAAGCGAGGCGTTGGCGATCTCCAATCCCGTCAACTCCGCAACCATCGTCTGGAAGTAGAACAACACTTCCAATCGCCCCTGGGATATCTCGGGTTGATACGGCGTGTACGCCGTGTACCAAGCTGGATTCTCGAGCACATTTCGCTGGATCACCTTGGGCACATGAGTGCCATAGTAGCCTTGACCGATGAACGACCGCAGCACCCGATTCTGGCGCGCGATCTCACGGAGCTCTTCGAGTGCAACCTCTTCGCTCACGCCAATGTCGAGATCCATCACGGCGTCATCGAGAATTCGCGGCGGCACGACCGCTCGCGTCATCTGGTCGAGCGAATCGAACCCCAGCACCGTCAGCATTTGCTCGATATCAGCATCACGCGGGCCGACGTGACGAGCAACGAATGGGGAAAGCGACGGTCGGGACGAAGAGCTAGCCATAACGATTCTCGTGTGAGACGTTTGGCCCCTCTGTCCGTGTACCTGAGAGATCCGGATCGTGAACACAATTCACGAACCTTTCCCCTTCGGTGGACGTCCGCCGCCCATCACCCCAGCGAAGCAGTGATGGACGAGAAGTCGCTCTCCAGAGGAGGTGTATCAATTCCGGCGGTCCACTTTGCCTGAGCGATTCAGGGTCACTTGCACCTTCGGCGTTTCCGGTTTGAACCAGAAATCTCTCCCGCCGGATATTCACCTCGAGAGTCAGTGTAGCCAGCCGACCCAAGATGACTAGTGCTTTGTCAGCATTGAATTTTAGGGTAGACGGATTTTAGTTTGTTCCGAGCGTCGTCGATTTTCATTTGCCAGTCGACGCCGCGCTGATTGTTGTTGACATCGGCTGACCAAGCCGCAATTTCGCGTTGCAGGA
>JBBSJZ010000170.1:0-10723 GCA_038256795.1 Pirellulales bacterium
CAACGGAGCCGCGCTAGCCGCAATCGTCGCTGAAAATTTCTCCGCCAACTGCTTCGTGACACTCGCGTGTGCGGCGTCAACGAGCACGAGCTTGCAATCGGCGATCAGCTCTCTCAGCTCGTCACGTGTTGTCGCTTCCATCGCGACAAAGCGAATCTCAATCCCGGCGACTTCGGCGCCGGATCGTAGCTTAGAGATCTGAGTCTGCAGCGTCAGGTAGGTTGTGATGCAGACGACGGGTAACCCGGCAGGGTCCGGCTCTTGAGCGACACTAACTGCTGCGAAGATGCTTGGCGTCACCAGTACGATGAATAACAGCGACCACGTCCATTCAAACACCGATCGGCCCTGATTGCCCACACCTCGTGGGTGTATGCCGGTGTGTATTCTTTCACGTGAAGCGGGGGAGGTCGCCGTCTCGGCGGCGGCCGGATGCATCGGGAGCCACCAACCGCGACTTCGCGGGCCATTTCCTGGGTCTGAGTGCCCGACTTCTCCCGACAGCGGGAGGGAGGCATCACACAACGTTCTCAGCGACTCGCTCATTGGGAACTCTCCGTCGCGTTTGCGGAAGATGGAACGTACACGAGCGTCCCGTCGCTGAGTTGGTAAGCCGTTCCTGCCTTCGTGCCGTTGCCTTGAGTGGATGCACCCGATGCTTCGAAACGAGTCAATTTCGCACCTTCCTTGACCAAGATTTTCATGGTCGGTTTTCCGGCATCTTGAATGATCGTGACCTCGCCCCTGAGCAATTCTCGCGAGGGATCTTTGATCACTGCGATCATGAGAATCGCGATCGCGACTAGAAATACGTCGACAAGATTAATCGCCGATAGCACGGGGTCGTCATCGTCATCATCGAGAATGTTGATGCGTCGTGTCATAACGGTGAAATCTCCAATACGCGGGTCATTTCTTCCAATAGCCATCGCCGGCGAATCGTATGAATCGCGAAGGTGATGGAGGCGGCGACCAGGGCGATGATCACTGCCGCAAACGCCGGTGCGAGACCTGCGACGATTTGCGGTGATTGGTCCGCGTTGCCTGAGGCGACGGAAACGAGTGCCGGACCCAGAGGGATCATCGTCGCCACCAAGCCGAGCATCGGCGCGATGCGGCTGCAAAGCCTCAATCCCTCAAGCTCTTTCAGCACCTTTAGCTCGAGTCGCTCGATCGATGTCGCGTCACTGGGGCCAAGGTGCAACAATCTCGCGGGGTCACGCCAACGGATGAAAGCTTCCCAAGCAAATCCGCCGAGACTCAGCATCGCGAATGCGACCGCGAGGAGTATCAACAGCATTACGGGCCACAAACAGGCCTGGGCCAAATGAAACAGAATCGTCTCCAGCCCCACCGCTGCGGATCCGCCCACGGGGTCAATCGAGCTAATCGTCATCTCAGGGTCCACTTTGCTTCCAAGGGTTCACGTTGTTCCCAGCCGCTGGTTTCTAACTCCGGAACTACCACGTCGGTCAGTTCGGGGTAGCCGATGCAAAGGTAGGCAATTAGTTGCCAATGGTCGGGAACGTCCAAGATTTGATTGATTGATTCAGGGCGAAGGATCGAGACCCAGCCGATGCCGACGCCCTCGCTGCGAGCGGCAAGCCACAGATTCTGAATCGCGGCGACGACGGAGTAGGCGACGGATTCTGGCATCGTCATCCGTCCCAGCCCGCGACCTTGACTCGGGTCCGGTTCGACAAACACCGCCAAATGCTCTGGCGCCTCACGCAAGCCCGCCAGTTTCAGTGATTGATATTGGTTGGCCGTTTCCGAGTCGTAATGATCACGTGCCAAGCCATTTTGCGTGCTGAATTCCGCAGCGACATCTTGTCGACGTACCGGATCGTTCACCGAAACAAATCGCCACGGTTGTGACAAGCCCACCGACGGCGCCAAGCAAGCCGCTTCGACCCATCGCTTCAGTGCAGTGGCGGGAATCGGTTCCGTGCGAAAGCGGCGCACGTCGCGGCGAAGTCGAAAGAGTTGTTTGAGCGAGCGACGAAACCCATCATCCCAATGTCGCTCCGATTCAACGCCTTCGTCGTCGGACGGCGAATCCACGACGGCCGACGCACGCGTGGAGGTCATTGCCGGCGTCGACGCCGGGTCTTGGGAAAGCTGATCGACGAGACGCTGATTACTCGCCGGATCGAGCACTGCGATCCGTAGATGGTCCGTCAATCCGAAGGACTCGCAGTCGCGAACCACTAGTCCGCTCGAAAGCAGTCGCTCGCGAATTCGTTTCACATTCTGGCACGGCAGCAAGAAATAATTCGCATCGGTCGCAATCGGATCGAAACCGCGGTCACGAAGCGAATCCATCATCCGAGCACGAGCCGAAATCGTTTCTCGGATGGCGGTGTCGTAATACGTCCGGTCATCGATCGCAGCGATGCCGGCGAGTTGCGCAGCCGCGTTGACGGACCAGGGGACGCGGTGCTCATGCAATCGCTCGATCCATTCTACGGACGTCACGGCAATGCCGAGTCTGAGGCCAGCGATCCCATAACTCTTAGTGAGCGAACGTAGCACGATCAAGTTCGGCTCCAGACGCTGTACGAGTGACTCCGTCTGGGTTGCGAATTCGATGTACGACTCATCGATCACAAATACGGATTCTGGAAACTTCCGAATCCACGACAGCAATTGATCGGCGGGGAGGCTTTTTCCCGTCGGATTATTCGGATTGCAAATCCAAACCAGCGACGGATGTTGCTCGATGAGTGACCGTTCGACTTCGGCAAGGGGGATCGCAAACTGGTTCACGTCTTGAGCTATCGCGCCGTGTACTTTCGCCTGGGCAAGCGTTGATGCCCTCTCATATTCCGAGAACGTCGGTCCGACGATCAAGACGTTGCTCTGAGGTCGAAGCATTACCGTGGCGATCAAGTGGATGAGCTCACTCGCCCCGTTGCCAACGGTCAACCGCTCGATACCAATGCCCCAATGTCGTGCCAGAGCGCCGCGTAAATCAGTGCACTCGCGATCGGGATAGGATGCCAGGTCAGCGTGGCGGACGGCCTCGAGCACACGAGGCGACGGACCATGCGGCAAGATGTTGGAACTAAAGTCGATCGCATCCGCGACGTTCACGCCCGCACGAGCGAGTTCCTTCAAGTCGATGCCCCCGTGGAAAGCTTCGTGCGCCGTCATACCGGCACCCGCAGCACGAGGCCGCCGACGAGAAGTAAAACCGCAAGCATCGACGTGCCCCATAATAATCGAATTGCGCCAGTGATCGAATTCGCCGTCGGTTCCGCGAGTTCGATACCGAGTCGATAGTGACCCTCTTTTTCCAAAGAGACACCCAACACGCCCGCAGCCGCACTCATCGGGTGTCCCGCATTCGGACTCGCCGTCAACGCATGATCTCGCCACCAAATTCTCGTCGCGTCGTCGCGATTGGCACGGAAATAGGGATCCATTAGGCCGATCGAGAGCATCGCCAACGCAGTTAATCTCGCGGGAATCAAGTTCAGCAAATCGTCGAGTCGAGCCGATGCCTTGCCAAACCATTCAAGTTCATCCGTGTGGTAGCCGAGCATCGCATCGCACGTATTGATGAATCGATAAACGAGCGCCCCTGGAAGTCCAAAGACCGCGTAAAAGAACAATGGCGCGACGATCGAGTCACTGGTGTTCTCCGCGACGGATTCGATCGTTGCTGCGGCGACCTGGGACGCATCGAGCGTCGACGTGTCGCGGCTGACCAAGTGATAGGCGACTTCGCGACGCGCGATGTCGAGCTGATCGTTCACTAGCGCGGCGGCGACCATCGACGCAGCTCGCGCTAACGATCGGACCGCGAACGTGAACTTCAACACGATGGCTTGAACGATGACGGATATCCAAATCGGCAACTCGGCACAGATGCGTTCAACGCTCCAGCCGACGCCGATCATGATCACGGCGCCGACGATTACCAATGCAGTACCAGCCGCGAAACGACCGGGGGAGGAACTGAATCGGCATCGCTTCCGGCATCCTGCGATCGCGTTGCCCATCCACGCGACGAGGTGAAATCGGTTGGGTGGATCACCCGCGAGGACGTCCCCGGCAAACGCCAAGCACAATACGGCAACGGGAGCGAGCGAAAGCATCATCCGTGGGCCCCTTCCCATTCGCTGCACTCGTATCGCGGTAAGATGAACGGAGTACCATGAATCGGATGCGTGAGCACCGACACCGGCAACCCGAAGGCACGCTCGACCAGTTCGGGATTCAAGACTTCGGCGGGCGTTCCCACCGCGATCAACTGGCGGTCACTCAAGATTGCCACACGATCACCGTACACCGCTGCGTGATTCAAATCGTGCAGCGTGACGATGCCGATCAATTGTCGCTTGCGGATCATCGCTCGAACTCGGCTGAGGACTTCGATCTGGAACTTCAAGTCGAGACCCGCGGTCGGTTCGTCCAGCAATAGGATCGGAGCACGTTGGGCCAGCGAACGAGCCAGGATCATGCGTCGCCACTCACCGCCGGACAACTCATGCACGAGCCGTTCGCGAAGACCGGCGAGCCCCGTCACCTCCAGCGACTCACGGACGATTTCGTGATCGTCGCCGGACATCGGCCGCCACCATCCACAATGCGGTGTGCGTCCGAGGGAGACGATGTCGATGACCCGTAGTTGTGAATGGCGATCCTCGTGCTGGGGCATCATGGCGATGAGGCGAGCTAACTCGCGGCGTCCCATCATTTCGATGTTCACCTCGTCGATCGACACACTTCCTGATTTGGGGATGAGTTGACGTGCGATCAAATGCAGCAGGGTGCTCTTGCCCGCGCCGTTCGCCCCGAGCAATACCAATAACTCGCCCGAGCATGCTTGCAGTGATACACGCTCCAGCACTGGTCCACTCGCATAGTCGAAGGATACGTCATGGCACGCGAGGGTTTTCATCCGAATCGCCCCAATGTCGCTTGACCCTTTTTGAGCAAGAACAAAAAGAACGGACACCCGACCAGCGCCGTGACGATACCGACGGGCAACTCCGAGGGGGCAACAACGGTGCGTCCGATATTGTCGGAAATCAATAACAGCATGGCCCCGACCGTCGCGCTCATCGGCACCAGCAATCCGTGCCGTGGCCCCACCAATCGCCGAGCGATGTGCGGCGCGATCAACCCGACGAAGCCCACAATGCCTGCCGCGGCCACCGCCCCGGCGGTAGCAACACTCGCACCAACCACGACCAGCACGCGAAAACGAACCAGATCCAATCCCAAGGATTGAGCTGCGGCATCGCCGAGTAGGTTGGCATCCAAGGGGCGGGACATTGCCCAAAGCAGCCCGGTGCCGACGGTCGCCGCAACTCCCGTCGCCAGCACGCTGTGCCAATCGTTACCAGCGAGACTTCCCATCAACCAGGCAAAGATCACCACGATCTTTTCATCATGCAGGAACATCACCAGCGACACGATCGCATTGATCATGCTGCTCAGCGCCACTCCCGCCAGTAGCAACGTTAGCCCCGATTGAATGCCACCGACACTCCCGATCGCGAACACGACGACGACCGCGGTGATCGAGCCCAGCAACGCGAAAAATGAAACACCCGTCAATCCGAGCAGCGACGATTGCAGTCCCAGCACGACGGCCAACGTCACGCCCAGCGCCGCACCGCTGGACGCACCGATCACGTAAGGGTCGGCAAGCGGGTTGCGAAACAAACTTTGGAAACCGACACCGGCCGCCGCCAGTGAACCGCCGACAAGACACGCGGAAATCACTCGCGGCAACCGCAATTGAAATAGAATCGTGCGTTCGGTCCGCGTCAGTGGTTCGCTATCGAGCCCGATCAAACCACGTACAAAACCCCAGGGAGAAATCGATACCGCACCGACTCCGAGACTGACCATCGCCACTCCCACGAGTAAGACGATCGCCGCGACGAGCATGAGGTGCGAGCGATTCAAGGTCGCGATTCCCGAGGGGAATCGACCGCTGTCTTGGACGCCGCATCGATCATTTCGCGAAGCGCGGTCACTAACCGCGGTCCACATCGTGACACACAATCACCATCAACGAGGTGGGCTCGGCCATCGCGAATCGCGGTGATCTCGCTCCATCCCTGGCGTCGGCCCAGCTTCTCAAGACTGACGGCGGCGGCATGGGTTGAGGGTGCCAAGATTAAATCCGGATTGCGCGCCACCACCACTTCCTCACTGATCTTGGGGTAACGAGCGGTCGTATCATCAAAGATATTGCGAAGTCCGGCGAGCTCGAGTAACTCGCCGATGAATGAACCCGGCCCGGCCGTCATCAACGGTTCGTCCCAAACCTCGTAGAACACGCTCGGTCGATCGCCAACATGGACGCCAGCGACACGATCGGTGAGCGACTTGATCTCACTTCGCATGTTCGCCACCATCGCTCGGCTTTCGGTCTCGCGACCGCAGACGCGGCCCAGTAATTCAGCCTCGTCATAGAGTTCCGACAACCGGTCGGCTCCTAAAGCGAGTACCGGGATCTCGAGTTTTTCCAACGTCTCGATGAGCGGTTGATGGTAATCCCATTTGCAAAGCACGAGATCCGGCTCGAGGCCGACGATCATTTCGCGACTCATGCTCTCCAACGTTCCCGCGCCCACACGCGGTAGCAACAATGCCGCCGCCGGATAGTTGCAATGCTCGGTCGCGCCGACCAATTGTTCGCCGCCACCGATTGCAAACACCAATTCGGTCGCCGCTGGCGAAAGCGAAATGATTCGCTCGGGCGGCGATTCGAAGCGAACGGTGCGAGCGAGCCGATCGACCACCACGATGGCTGGCGATGACGCGGCTTGCGTTGACGGTGTCGGCGGTGCTTCGGAACATCCGCACGCGAGTATCGCGGCGCAGCAACCGACGACGTTCGCTCGCACAAGATGAATGAGGACGTTGATCATGTTGATAGCTCGCGTGCGGCGTCCTCAACGTTCGTCGACATCCGCGTGACATTGATGGCTCGGCCGGCGACCATGAGATAGGTCACGTTGGCATGATGGGCGAGTTGTTGATTGGCCCAGCCGAGCAGGTCGCGGAACAACCGACCCAGGGTCGATTCAGGCACAACGCCCATGCCGACTTCGCCCGAGACGATCACCAGCATCCGCTCGCGGTCCTTCGCAGCCACAATCAACTCATCGATCTCGCCACGCACTCGCGCCTCGGCATCCACAAAGTGTTCGGGGCGGGTGAAGTCGTCGTGCGATTGCAGCATCACATTGCTCACCAGTAGCGTCAAGCAATCGACCATCGCGATTCGGGGTGATGATTCATGGTCCATGAGCCGGCGGCCCACGCCGAGCGGTTGTTCCCATGTTTGCCACGACGCGGGTCGGGCGGCGCGATGATGACGGATGCGTCGTGCCATCTCCTCATCGCGTGCCTCGGCGGTGGCGACGTACAGCACGTCACGACAACCACGGATACTCGCCAGTTGCGTCGTCAACGCTTCCGCGAAGCGGCTTTTACCGCTGCGGACACCTCCGAGGACGAGCACGCATTTGCCCATCGGATCACTTGCCGCATCCACGTTCAAAATTCGACCCCACGTTGTGGTTTGATGCCGTGGGCGTACGGGTGCTTGATGACCTTCATCTCAGAAACTAAATCGGCGGCCTCGATCAACTCGTCACTCGCGCCTCGCCCAGTGATGACGACGTGCAACATCTCTCGCTTCTGTTTGAGCTCCGCGACGACGGTGGCAACGGAGATGTAGTCGTACTTGGTTGCGATGTTCAATTCATCGAGAATGACCATGTCAAACGTCGGATCCCGCATCAATTCGACGGCTTTGTCCCAGCCGCGGGCGGCGGTGGCGACGTCGCGCTCACGATCCTGGGTCTTCCACGTGAATCCTTCGCCGAGCGTGTGCA
Source organism: Pirellulales bacterium (assembly GCA_038256795.1). GTDB lineage: Bacteria > Planctomycetota > Planctomycetia > Pirellulales > Pirellulaceae > JBBSJZ01. The sequence goes on from JBBSJZ010000170.1 coordinate 7,869, forward strand.
TTTCGATCGGCATGTTGAGCGTGGCGAGTTTTGAAAAGAACTCAGCCTCTCCCGTCGGGATCGCACCCTTGATGAATTGAACGATGCCGACTTTCATGCCTTGACCGAGCGCCCGAATCGCCATGCCGAACGAAGCGGTCGACTTTCCCTTGCCCGATCCGGTGTGAACGATGACCAAGCCTTTTTCGATCGTCGCGGCGGCGAGTTGCTTGTCCTTAATCTCGTTGATGCGGACCATGCGGTCCTTGTGCTCTTGGTGGGTCGATTCAGACATTCGCGGGTTCTCGTTGGGGGTTCCAAATGATTTGTTCGAGCCGATTCCAATCCAGTTCTGTTTCGACGGCGTCCGCGATCCGGTTCAACCCCAGATCGATCGATTTTTGAGCTGAAGTCAGCGGGTTCGCGATGCCGTTGAAGCCGAGCGACGCCAGCCAGGCATCGCGAAATGCGTCGTTGTGAAACAGCCCGTGGAGGTAGCAACCCCAGACTTTTCCGTCGGCAGTTCGGCAGCCATCGACACTGCTGCAGTCGTCATCCTCCGAGGCTGCATCGACGGGAGTTCCGCTTCGCCTCAGCCAGGGTGAGGCCGTCGTCGTTCGCCCGACGTGAATCTCATAACCGCTCAGCGACTGGCCGAGTGAACCGGGAGCGATGACGTCATCGGTGACTCGGGCGGTGACTTGGCAAGTTTGCTTCGTCGCCGCGAACGTGGTCTCAATCGCCAACAACCCCAAGCCATCCGCGGACTCGACATCGCTCTCGACGCGTGCTGGGTTGTACAATTTTCGACCCAGGATCTGGTATCCGCCACAGATGCCAATGACCGGTTTTCCTTGACGCGCGAAGGCAACCACGCGCTGAGCCAGTCCGCTCGATCGCAGCCAACCCAGATCCCCGAGCGTGTTCTTGGTACCCGGCAAGATGATCACATCGGGGCGACCGAGTTGGTCGAGCGAGGCGACATATCGAAGTCGTAGCCGAGGCACGTTGGCAAGCGGATCGAAGTCATCGAAGTTGGCGATGTGTGGGAATCGAATCACGGCCACATCCAAGACCGCGTCGGCGACGGTTGGGGTGTCGTTCGAGAGCGCGACGGCGTCTTCCTCAGGCAAGTTCAATCCATCCACCCAGGGCAACACACCGAGTACGTCCGTTTCGCCTCGCGATTCGAGGATCTCACGTCCGGAGTCAAACAATCGCCGGTCACCGCGAAACTTGTTGACGATCAAGCCGCGGACGAGCGCCCGGTCGGCGGGTGGCAACAACCACAGCGTGCCAAGCAATTGAGCAAAGATGCCGCCGCGTTCAATGTCACCGACGAGAAGTACCGGTGATTGGCAATAGCGTGCGATCGCCATGTTGACGATCTCGACGGATGAAAGATTCAATTCCGCCGGGCTTCCGGCGCCCTCGATGATGACCAACTCGTATTGCTCACGAAGCCGATCGAGAGCGGAGGTCGCGACGGGCCACAGTTCCCGTTTGCGATCGAAATAGCTCTGTGCATCGAGCGATTGCCATGGCCGACCGTTGACGATGACTTGCGAGTGCGAGTCGCCTTCGGGTTTGAGCAAGATCGGGTTCATGTCCGTGGTGGGCGAGACACCCGCGGCGATCGCTTGCAGGTACTGCGACCTTCCGATCTCGCCACCGCCGATGCACACGGCGGCGTTGTTGGACATGTTCTGGGACTTGAACGGCGCGACACGAACGCCTCGGCGGGCAAAGCAACGACAAATCGCGGCGGTGAGCAAACTCTTGCCCGCCGACGAACTCGTTCCCATGATCATCAAGGTCTTGCCGCTCATTCGCTATCGGCTCTCGATCACTTCGTGACCATTACGGCTGGCCAAAGCCACCAAATGTTCGATCGGCAGCGAGCCGGTCATGAATCGCACACTGCCATCGGCGAGCAACGCGTGGGCACCGCCGACGTGGAACGAGTAGACCTCATTGTCGTTGCTGCAGTTGATCGAACACGGTCCGGGTCGAATGGCGGTGTTACCGTCCGTTTGAGCACCATCAATAACGAATCCTTTGTTGTGACTCGACCAAACACCGCCGGTGGGAAAGGGGCGAGTCACGCTGGACGAGCCGCTCCAGGTCTTCGGCGAAACACCGTCACCGACGAGGCGACCGATCTGGTACAGCTCGGGACGGCCTGCGCATTCAACGACGAGCAACGTATTGGAGAGCCCGTCCATGACATCCGACATTCGCACGGCGTCGGACTTGAGCACGCCGCAATTCAGCGGGTCACCCAAACGCTGGGATGGCGGCAACACCGCATTGAGTTGATTACTGATGCCGCCGACATTCGCGTAGTCCGTTGCAGCGCCGTCGTAAAACGCCCGTGCGGTCAACGTCGCGGTGGCGGTTGTCGAGGTCGCATAATCGACGAGCACCGTCCACTCGAATCCGCGCCGATCGGGAACCGATGGACACCGTAGTGCTGGTACTTCGGTCTTCACCGCGACTTCGTTCACGGAGTCATGCCAATGAAACTTCGAGTCAAACGATTGAAACAACCCTTCTTGTTCGATGAACGGCAGCACGGCGGTGAACCAACTGCCACGGCGAGCGCGGAAGTCACGACCCGGAGATGGACTCGACGCTTGGGCTGGCCAAACTTGGAAGGCGGACTCGTAGTTGTGCAGCGCCAAGCCAATTTGTTTCAAGTTGTTGCCACACTGCATCCTTCGCGCCGCCTCGCGAGCCGCTTGGACCGCTGGCAATAGCAGTGCTACGAGCACGCCGATGATTCCGATCACGACCAGTAATTCGATGAGCGTGAAACCGCTGCCCGGTCGGTTGAGCGGAGCACGATTGAATCGTTGCATCATTTTCCTCGATTG
>JBBSJZ010000171.1:0-10720 GCA_038256795.1 Pirellulales bacterium
AACACCGAGAGCGCCAGTTTCGTCTCCAGCACCAGAACACGCACCTCGATCTGGTCGAGCTAAAAACAACGCTCGATAAAGAAGTCAGCGATGTTCGCGCCGCCGCAAGGCGGATGGCGTTTCAGTAGCGTCAATGCCCAAGTAGCGAATTTGAGGGCCCTTGTTCGAATCCGAGCACGGGCGAGCCGCGCGCAAACCTCTCTTGTCGTCGCGCTCGCCAATTTCGTATGCCCAACTGCAACGGTGATCGGTTGACCTCGATGAAGCGATGGGGATTTCAGGGATGCGGAGTAGGGCAACACGCGGCTGGCAAATTCGACGGTGGGCGACTGCGCTCGTTGCCGTGCTCGCCATGTCGTTTCCACTCCGGAGTGCGGAACCGCCGGCGGCTGATCTCGTTGAAACTCCGTCCCCGACACCCGTCGCCGTGGAAGCGCTGATCGCCAATCGTCTGCTCGACGAGGCCGCCGAGCGATTGCGATTTGTTGACGAGTCCCAAGGTAGCGACGATTGGACGCGGACACTCGCGATGTTAGCCAGCCGTTACCAGCAACAAGGCGATGCATCCGCGTCCGCCGAGTATTTCGCACGAGCCGTCGTCGCCTCGCTCAACCCCAGTGCCTCGGGGATTGCCACGGACAAGAAGTGCCTGCTGCGACTCGCGGCCGCCTCGGCACTGCTCAAAGTCGATCGCGGCGACGTCGCCTTCAACGCGATTGTCTGGAACCTGGATAACGACCCCGATGGACCACGCGTTGCCGCAGCGGCCAAGTTATTACTGCAGATCGGTTCCCGATCACTCGCGGCGGGCGATCACGCCACTGCGGCCCGTGCCTACGAAGCTGCGCTCCCCAAACTTTCGGACGTGGACCGACCCGCGGCGGAACTCGGCCACGCTTGGTCATTGGCGATGGGCCGAATCGAACCGGCCATGGCTGCGGACCAACTCGCATCGTTCGCTTTGAAGTATCCGCAGCACCCCGATGCGTCCCAGGCGATCGAGGCCTGTTTGAGCACTCTATCGCCCGCCCTCGATGCGACCGATGTTCACGACAAAGTGACACGTTGGTTGCGTGAGCGAATCGATGCTCGCGAGACGACGGGTATCACCTCGCGAGTCTATTTGATCGGGTTGCTCGGGTCTCAGACCGACGACGACGAATCATTCTGGAAAGCGTGTGCCATCGGTTTAGCGACGACAGACGCGAGTGGTCACGTTACCACCGAAGCTCTCGAAAGACTCTCCCAGGCGAGTGACTTTGCGCGTGCCGAACACTTCGCAACGCTTATCATCTCGCCCCACGAAACGATGGCGGTCACCGCCGGAGCACGCGAAGCCGCGTGCCGCTGGGCGGGACGAGCCCAGCGCTGGTCGATGTTGGCGATGGCTGCTGACCACGAGTCGATCGCGACGGATGACCCTTCGCGTTCACTCGGTGTTGAACGATTGCTGGCGGAAGGTTTGATGCAAGTCGGCCGACCTGAAGATGCGAGAGTGTGGTGGGAACACCTCATTGACAGCCGTGGTGCTGCCGACTTTGCGACACTGCTGCGCTGCGCCGAAACGTCCGTCTCGCATGGTGATGTTCAAGCGGCTCGCGAGCGGATCGAAGCCGCTTCCGCCGCCTCGGGCGATGACCCATTTCGTGAAACACTCGTCAAGATGCTCGGTGCGGACTTGGCAATCCGTCAATTGAATTTTGACCTGGCTCGCTCGCTGCTGGAGAGCGTCGTTCGGGCGCCCGTCGAAGTCGGCACGCTACGACCACGAGCCCAGTGGTTGATCGGCGAGACTTACTACATGCAGCAACGTTTCGCGGAGTCCGTCGAAGCCTATCGAACGGTCGAAGGGATCGACCCCGAAAGTACCTGGGTTGCCGCGTCGCTCGTCCAGGCTGGGAAAGCATTTGAACAATTGGGGCGGACACGAGACGCCGCCGTCTGCTATTCGACACTTCTGCATCGACATGCCGAGAGTCCGCTGGCGGTTGATGCCAGACGTCGCTTGGCTGCACTCGAACCGACCGCCGAAACAACGATCCGACGATGAACGACCGACCCATGAATCCATCCATGACCCAGCTATCGGTGCTCGTCAAAGCCGTGATCGTCATTACCCTCTGCTTCGTGGCTGGAGACGCTGGCGCACAAACTCCGTTCAACTCGCCGTCCTTCCAAAGCGGCCAGTACGGAAATGGCAATACCTACGGCAACAATGTTCCGAGTTACAACAATGGTCCGGGATTGTCGATTCCCAGCGCAAATCCGCCGATGAGCCAAGATTCGAGTGCGGACGGAGGTAGTGAAATCGCCGCGGAAGGCGCCGGTTGGCAAGTGCCGGGGCTGGTGAAGCGGATCGCCGCAGGCGGTTGGTTGATGCTGCCGCTGGGTGTTTGCTCGCTGATCGTCTTCGCACTATCGCTCGAGCGACTGATCGCACTGCGTCGTGGCCGCGTCATCCCTCGACCCTTTGTGCGTCGGTTTACGGAATGCGTCGAAGACGGCCAATTGAGTTTTGAGGAAGCGAGCGAGATTTGTGAAGAGTTCGATTGTCCCGTCGCAGAAGTCTTCCAAGCAGCGGTGCGTCGCTGGGGCCGCCCCATGCTCGAAATTGAACAAGCCGTGATGGACGCGGGCGATCGTGTTGCCGACGGGCTGCGAAGATTCCTGAGAGTGTTTCATGCGATTAGCAACGTGGCACCCCTCATCGGTCTGCTCGGCACCGTGTTGGGAATGATCGAAGCGTTCGACACGATTAGCTCGCAAGAATCAATCGGTCGACCCGATATGCTCGCGTCCGGTATTAGCACCGCCTTGATGACGACCGCCGGCGGATTGTCCGTCGCCATCCCCGCCTACCTCGCCTACATGTACTTCAGTAGCAAGTCCGACAAGTACTTGCACGAGATCGACAAGCTTTGCCAGAAGGTGATCGATTGCATCAGCGCCGAGGGCCTCGAGAGTTCCGGCAACGCGCGCAGCACCCGCAAACGCAAAGCAGCCTGATCGATAGCGAACCGCTGCGTCATTTTTGTAGCAGCAACGCCCCGTAAGAACTGTGTCTAATTTTTTTCCCGCGCTTTGTGGGAAGAGTCTCGATCGCGTCGAGATTCGCACGCCATCCGTAAAAACACGACCCACTACAAACGACCTTCAACCCGCAAACTTTTCTGCCATGTCGATTCGTCGTCAACCGACCGAAGAAATTACCATCAACTTGACGCCGATGATTGACGTCGTTTTTTTGTTGATCATTTTTTTTATGGTCGGAAGCAAGTTCAGCGAAGCGGAAGGTCGGATCAAGGTCAATGTGCCCAGCGTCTCGGAAATGCGTTCCATGGCCCGCGTTCCTGACGAGCGCATTGTCGAAGTTTCACCGGACGGTTCCATCCGCTTGGATGGTGGGCTCGTGACGCGAGACGAATTGACATCGACATTGCGACAACAGTACGCGGCGTATCCAGGTTTGAAGGTGGCGGTGCGTGGTGATGGTGACACTCCATGGCAACGAGTGACCGAAGTGATGCAAGCCGTTGACGCCAGCGGTGTGAAGCAAATGGGTGTTGCGGCCCGGAGGAATTTGCATTGACGGATTCAGTCCAACTTTGGGCTGACCCCTGGGTCGTCTATCCCGTGGCGATCATGGCTGTCGCCTTGCTACTCGCCACGATCTGGCTCTATCGACGTCGACAACGTGGCGGTCGTCAAGCCGCAATTGTGTGCTTGCTCGCATCGGTCGCTTTGCATGTCGCACTGTTTATCTTGGTACCGCTGCTCCCAAAGCCAGGCGGCGGACGATCCGCCACCGAAGATCAACTCGACGACGTCGTTGGTGTCGAGGGCGTGACGTTTTCGTCGTTCGATCCCGAGATGAAATTTGCCGATGCCTCGAGCGATTCCAGCACCTCAAGCGTCGCCCCACTTCCGGTGTCTCAGCTGAGTGAATTACTTGCCGAACCCGAGCCGCAGGAGGACACTCCAGGAATCGCGGAGTCGACGCCGAGCGACGAAGAGCTGGAGTCCGAAAAGCCTAGTATCCCAGAGTCGCTCGCCACGGTGACGTCACCGAGCGAGACGCCGGCGTCCTCCGAATTTGAATCGGACTTGAGTGATTGGCTCGAGCCGACAATTCAAGAACATGACCCGAGTACGAACACGGTCACTAGCGCCGCACGTGAGTCGGCTGCGATGCCCAGCGGCGCTGGCGTCCTGGAGTCCGCCGAGGCAACACGGCCAGCGCCCGCCGCGGTCGTTGTCGGAGATCTCGAGGCTGACTTCGTCAATCGCGTCGGGACGGCGAAGCAGCGGGCGTTGTTGGAAACCGGTGGTAGCGTCGAAACCGAAGCGGCGGTGGCGGCTGCACTGCGGTTTCTCGCCGCCGGGCAACGTCCCGATGGCTCGTGGGATCCGCGCGCGAGTGGTGCTGGAAAAGAACGCTCGCCACTGGGCATGAGCCGTGGCAATGCGGGAAGTCGTGCCGATACTGCGATCACCGGGCTGGCCGTGCTTTCATTGCTCGGATCTGGAAACACCCATCAATCGGGTGACTACTCCGAGAATGTTTACCGGGGTCTCGCGTATCTGATTGCAAAACAACATCCCGACGGATCACTTGCCGGTGACGCGAGTGTTTATGAATCGACTTACAGCCACGGCATGGCGGCACTGGCGATGTGCGAGGCGGCGGCGATGACCGAGGACCCATCCGCGATCGAGTCCGCGCGACGAGCGGTCGACTACACCGTGCGAATGCAACACCCGACGACCGGTGGCTGGCGCTATCTGGCGGGTGACCCCGGTGACCTCAGCCAACTCGGATGGCAAGCGATGGTCTTGGATGCCGGCAATCGCGCCGGCATTGCGATCGACCGCCGAAACGTCTCCGGTATTGAGCGATTCCTCGGGACCGTTCTCGCGGGCGAGCATGGCGGACTAGCTTGCTATCGCCAAGGCGAAGCGCCGAGTCGCACCATGACGGCGGAGGCACTCGCGACGCGGTTGCTGATCGGGAACCGCGTCAGCCCGAGTGCGATCAAGGAAGCCGAACGATCAATGTTGCAGCAAACGCCCGGCGTCGGCCAAGATAATTATTATTACTGGTACTACGCGACGTTGGCGCTGCACCAATTGCAAGATGACGCCTGGCAAACTTGGAACGAGGCGCTCAAGCGACGCCTGTTGAGCACCCAGCGGAGCGACGGTTCTTGGCCGACCGATAGCGTTTGGGGAGGATACGGCGGTAGCGTTTACACCACCTCGATGGCAACCTTGTGCCTCGAGTCGTACTACCGCCATGCCGTCCGAGGCGGCCAACCCGATCGTATCACCCAGCGACCCTGATCGGATCGACGATTGCTCGTGATGAGCCAGGAAAACGTCTTTCATGGAGACGACATCCGGCAAAATCGCCTCGGAAACCGCTGCCCGAAAGAATTCCCCGTACTTCGGTTCTTGAGCAGGGCGCCGTGACGCCTATACTGGACGGTCGACACGACCCACGCCACGTCTCGAACGAGTGATGGGTGGTTGTTTCACTGGTATTTGGCAATCGAGCCGTGTTCTTTCCGATCACCATCTCATCGATAAGGAACTTTTCATGACGCAGTACGGAGCGTTCAGCGACGATTTCTACGTAAACATGAATCTCAGCACGGAGATGGAATTGCCGCATAGCCGCGAGTCGGTGCTGCATTTTTTCGAGCAGATTCGACGTCGTTATCCGACCATGCAGAATTTTCACGCCCGTGAAAAGCGTGAGTTTGTGCTGGAAGAGGAAAAAGAATCGGGCGCCTATCGCTGGGTGTCCACCGAGGCAAAGCGAATCAATAGTGGCGTGGTCAATCCACAATCCTACGAAGAAGCGGCGAAACAGCACCGTGAAGTGCTCGAATTGATCCCGTTCGAGATGTCGGTGAGCCCGCTGGATTGCGAATCATTGAGCGTGATGTTCGGATTCGACTTTACCTGTCGCGGTAACCAAAACGAAATTTTGGCAGAAGCCATCGGTATTCCGCCGGGACTCGAGAAGTTCGCCCAGATCCCCTACGGCCAGATTTTGTCGGTCGAGCCGGCGATCCAGTTTGCGCTCGACGAGAGTTGCAAGACCCAGTGCCGGGTCAGTTTTGAGACCCGCACGAATGCCTTTCAAGTTCGCGCCGATGACTTTCCCGAGGATCAACTCAGCGTCTACTTGACGGTGCGCCGCTACGACAGTTTGGGACCCAACGAAACTTACGCGGAAGAGTTCGATCGCTTATCGGGGCTGTGCCGCGACTTGGTCGACGAGTACCTCGTCAGCAGTGTACTGGTTCCGCTGCAAAAGGCGATCTCGCTGCGCTAGTGCGGCGTCTCTCTTCACCGATGGACGCTAAACGTATCACCCTGGAGCGATAAGTCGTCGGGGTGGGTGCATCGTCGAGGTTGCTCCGATTTTTTTTGGCTTAATCCTCCCCTGAAGTAGTTCGAATTATGGAAGCCATCCTCAAGGGACTGACGGACGCCCAGTGCGATGCGGTGACGCACGTCAACGGTCCGCTGCTCATTTTGGCGGGCCCCGGCAGCGGGAAAACTCGGGTCGTCACGCACCGCATTGCGTACATGCTCGCCCACGGGGTTCGCCCGCACAACATTGCCGCGCTGACGTTCACCAACAAAGCCGCGGACGAGATGCGGATGCGCGTGCAATTGTTGGCGCCAAACCAACCGGTGTGGCTGGGGACGTTCCACCGCTACTGCGCGACGCTGCTTCGCCGCTACGCCACGATGGTCGGATTGTCCGAGAACTATTCGATCTACGACATGTCCGATTCCAAGCAAGCGATGAAGCGCGCGATTGAGGCCGCCGGCGTTTCGACCACGCACGCCTCGCCGGAGCAAATCGCCGCCACCATCAGCCGCGCCAAAAATCGCTTGGTCACTGCCGAGATGATGCAGGGGCAAGCCATGAAGAGTAGTGAGGCGATCGCGGCGCGGGTGTATCCGGTGTATCAACAGCAATTGATCACCGCCAACGCGGTCGATTTTGATGACCTGCTCCTGCACATCGCGGTGCTCTTGCGCGAGTCACCGGAAGTCCGCGCGGAACTCGACGCACGGTTCAAGTACATCATGGTCGATGAATACCAAGATACGAACTTGGCCCAGTACGCGATCGTTCGCGCACTCTCGATCGATCATCCCAATTTGGCCGTGACGGGTGATCCCGACCAGTCCATCTACGGCTGGCGGGGCGCTGATTTGAACAACATTCTCGATTTCGAGAAAGATTACCCCGCCGTAAAAACGGTGCGACTGGAACAGAACTACCGCAGCACACCCAACATTCTTCGCTGTGCGGACCAATTGATCGGCAACAACCGACGTCGCAAAAAAAAGGGACTGTTCACGGACAACGAAGAGGGCGCAGCGGTCGTGCTCCAGATCTTCGAAGACGGCTACAAGGAAGCCGATGCGGTGGCCGATGAGATCGCGTCGGCGATCATCACCGAGGGACTGCGGCCGCGTGATTTTGCGGTACTCTGCCGCATGAACGCGCTCACGCGTTCACTCGAACACTCGCTTCGCAATCGCGGCTTGCCCTACCAAATCGTCAATGGACTCGAATTTTATCAACGCAAAGAGATCAAGGATCTGCTCGCATACCTGCACCTGATCAACAACCCCAACCACGACGTCGCACTCACCCGAGTGATCAACACGCCAACCCGTGGCATCGGTGCGACGACGATCGCTAAATTGCGATCGTACGCTGACGCGAACCGAGTGCCGATGCTCGAAGCGGCGCGCAAGGCTGGTTTGATCGAATCACTCTCGAAACGCTCGGCGACGATGGTGGCCAAGTTCGTGTCGATTTACGATCGGCTCGGCGTGAAGGCGACCGCGACGCTCGAGGATCTGCTCCGATACCTCATCGAAGAAATTCGTTACGAGTCTTACTTGGAGCGTACCGAAGTGGAGGGCCAAGATTCGAGCGCGATGGCCAACGTCGACGAGTTCATCAATGCGGCCGTCGAATTCGATCGCCAACATCCCGAGGACGGATCACTCGAAGCGTTCTTGGAACAAGTCGCGCTGGTTTCAGATACTGACGCATTCGAGGACAGTAACGATCGCGTCACCCTCATGACCCTGCACGCCGCCAAGGGCCTCGAGTTTCCACGCGTATTTATCATCGCGGTCGAAGACGACTTGTTGCCCCACGCTCGGTCCAAAGAGAATGAAGACCAGTACGAAGAAGAGCGGCGGTTGTTATTCGTCGGAATCACGCGGGCGAAACATTGGTTGCAATTGAGTTGTTGCAAACGACGCTCGTTCCGAGGTGATACGCGGCCCGTGATCGCGAGTCCCTTTCTCAACGAATTGCCGCTGCATGAGTTGAAGCGAATCGATCGCCAAGCGGCACACGATTTCTTCGATGATGATCCCTACGCCGACGAAGGTATCGATGCCGGATACCCGGATTCTTGGGATTTGCCGGATATGACGGACCCTGAATCGGTGGCTGCCGCGTCCGCAGAAGTGGCGCTGGCGGATCCGGCGCCCACGAAGAAGTCCGCGGCTGAAAAAGCCGCTGAGAAGCTTGCGGCGATGGAGGAAGAGGACGTTTGCCAGTTGCCCCCTGCTGAGCGACTCGCTAGTGAACGATCCAATCAGACGTCGAAACTTAAGTCCAAACCGACCTTGGCAGCCGGTTTGAAGACGGGTGCGGATTTGTTGTCGTCCAATACGATACCGCTCGGTGCGTACCGCGAGGGTGCCACGGTCCGCCATGAGGAATATGGCGACGGGAAAATTGTCACGGTCACCGGCCACGGCCCCAAGCGGACTGCCACCGTCCGCTTCGACGACGGCGATCACCAATTCCGACTCGCCTACGCCCGTCTGGAACTGGTCCAGTCGCCGGGCGTGGGTTAAGCTTCGCGTCTCGAGTTCCACGCAAAAATTTCCAGCGGACTGGATACGTGAACTTTTTCTTGATGACGCTAGGGCGACACAATCGGTGGCCGAACCAATCGTATTTGAGAGCACTGATGCCGTCGTCGGACTGATCATGGGCAGCCGCAGCGATTGGGAAACGATGCAGCAGGCGTCGGCGCAACTCGCTGAACTCGGGATCGCCCACGAGAAGCGTGTCGTGTCGGCGCACCGAACCCCGGAGCACATGTTCGCTTATGCTCGGCAAGCGGAATCGCGAGGCTTGAAAATCATCATCGCTGGCGCCGGTGGCGCAGCACACTTGCCCGGCATGGTAGCCTCGGAGACGAACTTGCCAGTCATTGGTGTACCGATCCAAAGCCGTGCTCTGCAGGGCCTCGATTCACTGCTGTCGATCGTCCAGATGCCTGGCGGAATTCCCGTCGCCACGATGGCAATCGGCACTGCCGGTGCCAAGAATGCTGCGATTCACGCGGCCCGCATTTTGGCACTGGGTGACCATGAACTTCGCCAGCGGCTCGAGGCGTTCGTGACCGCCCAGCGAGATGCGGTCCTCGAGTCGGCGGAGTTATAGATCGAGATGAATTCAATTTCAAAGGCGAATGTGGTGCTGCCCGGCAGCACGATTGGGATGGTCGGCGGCGGCCAACTGGGACGCATGTTTGCGATCGCAGCCATGAAGATGGGCTACGAAGTCGTCGTGCTCTGTGATCATGAGCATGATCCTGCTGCCCAAGTTTGCGGACGCGTCGTCACCGGTTCACTCACTGACGCGAGCGTCGTGGAGCAGTTCGCGAAGCAATGCGATGTGATCACGCTCGAGTTTGAAAACATTCCCGCCGCGACGATGGAGTTGTGCGCGAAGTTCGCGCCGGTGTACCCCGAGGCGCGCGTGCTCGCGACCACGCAAGATCGCTTGCGAGAAAAATCGACGCTGCGTGCTGCGGGGTTGTCAGTGACGCCGTTTCGCGACGTCGATAGCGCCGCTTCACTCTCCGGCGCCGCCCATGACTTGGGCTGGCCGTTAATTGTTAAGACGGCGACGAGCGGCTACGACGGCAAGGGACAATATCGCATCGAGTCCGCAGTGGACGCGAGCACGGTACCGTGGAGCTCAGCGGAGTCTTGGATCGCCGAGCAATTGATTCGCTTCGATCGAGAAATCTCGGTGGTCGTCGCCCGCACGGTCGATGGCGAGCAAGCGTGTTTTCCGGTGTTCGAGAACGAGCATCGCCATCACATTTTGGACATCACGGTGTGCCCGGCGCGGATCAGTGACGAGATGGCGGCGCGTGCCCAGCAGATTGCGACGAATGCGGCTCGCGCGCTCGGTGTCGTCGGGTTATTGTGCGTCGAAATGTTCGTTCGCGGCGATGACGTGATGATCAACGAAGTCGCGCCACGCCCCCACAACTCGGGTCACTTGACCATCGAGGCATGTCAAACATGCCAATTCGAGCAACACGTGCGTGCCGTCTGCAATCTGCCGCTGGGGAGCACAAAGATGATTGGCGCCGCAGCCGCCATGGCGAACCTGCTCGGTGATCTTTGGCCAACCGATGGCACAGCGCCACGCTGGGACGCGGCACTCGCGGTGCCCGGAACACGGCTGCACTTGTATGGCAAAGCAGCCGCAAAACCCAAGCGAAAGATGGGGCACCTCACCGCCACCGGCGACTCCATCGAGCAAGTTCGCCAAGCCGTTGAAGCCGCCCGCGCGAATTGCTGAGGGATGAACTACCAGAGGTGAAACGTTATTGTGACGCTTCGCAGCAACGACTCAGAC